>NZ_JAAGPM010000031.1:0-62926 GCF_017104865.1 Burkholderia sp. Ac-20349 | reverse complement strand
CGACCTGGAGGCCGAGCCGTGCGCGGTCGACAACGGTGCGCCGTGGCTCGTCGCGCGGCTGAAGTCGGCCGACGCGTGCGTCGGCCTGTCGCCCGATCCGGCCGCGCTGGCGGCGCTCACGCACCGCTACGGCATGGACGGCCTCGCGGTCTACGCGCCGCACGCCGACGGCGGCCCCGCGACGTTCGAAATCCGCTGCCTGATGACGGGCGGCAACTTCGGCTTCGGCGAGGATCCCGTCACCGGCAGTGCAAACGCGGCGCTCGCCGGGCTGCTGACGCGGCAGGAACGCCGCCCCGGCCAGTCGTATACGGCCCGCCAGGGGACGGCGATCGGCCGTGAGGGCCGCATCTTCGTCCGCTACGACGAAGACGGCACCGCGTGGATCGGCGGCCAGGTCGTCACGGTCGTCGACGGCACCTTCCTGTCCCCCGCGTAACATTTCGCGATGTGCGATGGCGCCGGCCCGTCCGGCGCCCCCCCCTACGATTCGCCCAACTATCGCAAAAACGTTCCAGCCAGTAATATCGGGCCTAATCCGTTGTTTCGGAGGTCTGTCCATGGTTGCGTGTCCCGCGAACGAACAGACGTCGGGACAACCCGAACCCTAGACGGCCATCCAGACGGATGGCGCACGCGAGCAGGACGCCACCCTCTTCGATGAGCTCCGCCCGGTCCAACCACACGCCGCCGACCCGGCCGCTACGCGCGCCGCGCAAATCGCGCCGGCGTGCGCTATTTGCGATCCCGCTGCTCGGGATGCTGGCGCTTGCGCTGCTGTGGGCCGTGATCATCGCGCGTCTGTCGGTGGAAAAGGACAGCGCGTACAAGGAAGCGGCGGCTTCCGCCGCGATCCTCTCCTCTGCGCTCGAGCAGCACACGGTCAAGGCGATCCATCAGGTCGACCAGATCACCCGCTTCGTCAAGTTCGAATTCGAGAAGTCGCCCGCGCGCTTCAACCTCGCCAGCGCCGTCGAGAAAGGCGTCGTGCCGAGCGACACGCTGATCCAGGTGTCGCTCGTCAACGCGAAGGGCATCCTGTTCGCGAACACCGCCGAGCTGCATCCGCAGCCGATCAACCTGTCCGACCGCGAGCACTTCAAGGTCCACCTCGCGCACAACGACGACCGCCTGTTCATCAGCAAGCCCGTCCTCGGCCGCGTGTCGAGCCACTGGACGCTGCAGATGACGCGGCGCCTGAACAACCCGGACGGCAGCTTCGCGGGCATCGTCGTCGTGTCGGAAGACCCGAGCTACTTCACGAACGACTTCTACAACAACGCGGCGATCGGCAAGGAAGGCGTGATCGCGGTCGTATCCGATACGGGTGCCGTGCTCGCGCGGCGCACGGGCTCGGTCAGCAACGCGCCGGGCGCGTTTTCGGCGTCGGGCGTCTACCCGATCGCCGAGCGCGTGACGGGCACGATCATCGACCCGATCGACGGTGTGACGCGCATCGTGTCGTACCGCCACCTCGACGGCTACCCGCTCGCGGTGATGGTCGGGCTGTCGCAAACCGAGGAATTTGCGGACTACTACCATACGCGCAACGTCTACCTGCTGATGACGAGCTTCATCACGCTCGCGATGCTCGCGTTCTTCGGTGTCGCGACGGGCCTGATCGGCAAGCTGCTCGGCCGTGAGCGCGAAATGACGCAGCTCGCCGAATACGACCTGCTCACCGGCCTCGCGAACCGCTACGCGACGCTGCGCGGGCTGCGTAACGACGTGTCGATGCCGACGAGCCTGTCGCGGCTCGGGCTGCTGTTCATCGATCTCGACAACTTCAAGACCGTCAACGACACGCTCGGCCACAACGCCGGCGACATCGTGCTGCAGATGACCGCGTCGCGCCTGTCCGATGCGGTCGGCGACGAAGGCTCGCTCGCGCGCATCGGCGGCGACGAGTTCGTCGTCGTGATGAAGGGCGACGACGTCGAGCGGCGCGCGGTGCGGCTCGCGGAAGCGATCATCCGGATGTTCGGCGAGCCGTTCGACGTGCGCGGCAGTTCGTTCGTGCTGCATGCGAGCATCGGCATCGCGCTGCACACCGTCGCGAACGAAAGCGAGATCGACCTGCTGAAGAAGGCCGATCTCGCGATGTACAGCGCGAAGGACGCCGGCAAGAACTGCTACCAGTTCTACGCGCCGCACCTGTCGCACCGCGCCGACCACCTGATGCGCTGGGAACAGCAATTGCGCGTCGCGCTCGCCGAGGGGCAGCTGTTCCTCGCGTACCAGCCGAAGATCGACCTCACCCACCGCACCATCACCGGCTTCGAGGCGCTCGCGCGCTGGGATCACCCCGAGCACGGGATCATCTCCGCGAACGAATTCATTTCGATCGCCGAATCGACCGGCCTGATCGTGCCGATCGGCGACTTCGTGATCCGCACCGCGTGCGAGCAGATCGCGCGCTGGCGCGACGAGGGCCACGACACGCTGACGCTCGCGGTCAACATCTCGCCCGTGCAGTTCTGGCGCGGCGACCTGATCGAGACGATCTCGCGCACGCTGCAGGAAACCGGCATCGACGCGAACCGCCTCGAAATCGAGATCACCGAAACCGCGATGATGGAGTATCCGGAACTCGTGTCCGAGAAAATCGTCGCGCTGAAGAAGCTCGGCATCCGGATCGCACTCGACGATTTCGGCACCGGCTATTCGTCGCTGTCGTACCTGCACCGCTTCTCCGTCGACACACTGAAGGTCGACCGCTCGTTCGTGCAGGCGATCCCGAACGATCGCAGCGTGTGCGTGATGGTGTCGTCGATCGTACATCTCGCGCGCTCGCTGGGCCTGACCGTCGTCGTCGAAGGCACCGAAACCGAGGAGCAGATCACGTGGCTGTCCGCGCTCGGCGAGATCGAGGCGCAGGGCTTCCTGTTCTCGCGACCGGTGCCGGCCGACGCGATTCCCGCGCTGATCGCACGCTTCGGCGTGCGCGCCGAACCGCCGAACGTGATCGCGCATCGCGCGACCGGCAGCACGGGCGCGTGAGCGCACCGCGGCCGTGGCGGGCCTTGCGCGCGCCGTCATTGTTTCGTTTTCCGATCTGATTGTTTAGTTCATGAACTAGCGTTTCCGCGCATGGCAGTGTCACGGTGCGCGGCGGACAATCGGGAGGGCCAACGTGTCGGCGGGCCGCCGGCATGGCTATACGCGAGAGATCGGGCCCCCGGCCCACCCTACCAACATGACAACCGTCGAAATCGAAGCGACTGCTGATGTCGAACAGGCGCAGGCTTCCCTGTGGAACCTGTTCAAAGTCGTCGCGAGCATTTCGGCGGTCTCGTGGGGCGGGCTGTCGATGATGGCGCAGCTCGAACGCCACTACGTGGAACGGCTGCGGCGCATCGAGCCTCACGTATTCGGCGATCTCGTCGCGCTGGCCTGGCTCGTGCCAGGCCCCGTCGGCTGCAACGTGGCGGTACAGGTCGGCCAGATCCTGCACGGCCGCATCGGCGCATGGGTCGCCGGCCTCGCGAGCGTGCTGCCGTTCTCCATCCTGATGACGCTGTTCGCGATCTTCTATCGCACGCCGCTCGTGCGCTCGCTGGCCGCGCCGATGCTGATCAATCACTTCGGGATGGTGCTCGCCGCGCTGATCGGCGTCACGTGGGTCAAGCAGTTGCGCTCGCTCGCGCGCACGCGGCGCGAGCAGCTGATCGCCGCGCTGTCGACAATTCTGCTCGGTTTCGCGCATAATCCGGCCGCCTTCGTCGGGATTCTTTTCGCCGCGTTCGCGGCGGGCTGGCTGACGGGGCCGCCGCAACGCGACGCGGTCGATGTCACGCTGTCGGCCCGCGACCGCAACCTGCTCGTGCTGCTCGGCGTGCTCGTCACGCTGTTCGCGGTGCCGCTGCCCGGCGACTATCAGGCGACGCTGCTGTGGCCGCGCCTCGCCGGCGCCGGCATGACACTGTTCGGCGGCGGCTTCTCCGCGCTGCCCGTGCTCAAGACGCTGTTCGTCACGCCGGCAACGGGCATCTCCGATCACGACTTCACGCTTGCGTTCGCGTTGTCGCCCGTCGCACCAGGGCCGCTGCTGAATGTCGTGCCGTTTCTCGGCTACCTGACCGACGGCTGGGTCGGCGCGCTGGCCGCGACGGCCGCGCTGTTCATTCCGTCGGGCTGCCTCGTCGTGTTCGCGCAGAACCACCTGTTCCGGCTCAAGCGCCATTCGCGCTTCGAACACGGGATGCGCCTGTTGCGCGCGGCGACCACGGGTTTTCTCGTCGTCGCCGTCGTGAAGATCCTGCATCGCGAGCCGGCTGACCCCGTTTACTGGCTGACGGGCGCCTTCGCGACGCTGTGCTTCGCGCGCTTCAAGGTGCCCGTCTATGCCGTGTACGGCACCGTCGCGGCTGCGTGCGGCGTGTGGCTGTGGGCCGCCGCGCGCTGACCGGCGACGGCCGCCGCCCCGCCGGCCTCTGCCGGCATTCGCCCGTCTCGTCCGTCCTCAACCCGCCTGCACCGCCACCCGGCGTGCCATCCAGCGAGCGCGCAGCGCGTCGTATGCGAGGTTGAAGCAGAACGTGTAAGGCAGGAAGAACAGCACGATGCCGAGGTCGAGCAATAGCGCCTCGACGAGGCTCACGTTCAGCCACCACGCGGCAACCGGCACCACCATCGCGACGAGACCGAGCTCGAACATGACCGCATGCGCGATCCGCATGCCGAGCGTGCGCTTCAAGCCCGCCCGCCGCTCGAAGCGATCGAACAGCGTGTTGAACGCCATGTTCCACGCCATCGCGATCAGCGACACCATCACCGTCAGCACGCCGACGTGCGACACCGGCATGTCGAGCAGCCACGCGCCGATCGGCGCGCACAGCGCGATCGCGATCAGCTCGAATGTCAGTGCATGCAGCAGCCGTTCCGTCACCGTTTTGTTGATCTGTTTCATGATTCCCTCCGATTCGTCTACTTCGTTCATGGCAGCCATTTTGATCGGCGCAACCGTATGAATCCAGTTTGATATCATCGGTTTTACCGATATAACGCCGCCAGGAGTGCTGCATGCGCCACGCCCCCGAAGCCCTGCTCGCATTCGCCGAAGCCGCGCTGCTCGGCTCGTTTACGGCCGCCGCGCGCAAGCTCGGCAAGCGCCAGTCGACCGTGTCGGAGGCGATCGCGAACCTCGAGATCGATCTCGGCGTGCAGTTGTTCGACCGCTCGACGCGCGCGCCGACGCTGACCGATGCCGGGCGCGCGCTGCTGCCGCAGGTGCAGCGCGCGCTCGAGGCCGGCGCGGCGATCGACCGCATGGCCGCGCGGCTCGCGCGTGGCGAGGAAGCACGGCTGACGCTCGTCGTGTCGGATACGTACCAGTCGAAGCGCTATGAGGAAACGTTGATGGCGCTCGAACGGCGCTTTCCGGCGCTCGAGCTCGAATGCCAGATCGCCGAGCACGAGGACGTGCTCGACCTGATCCAGCAAGGGCGCGCGCAGCTCGGGCTGATGGCCGCGCGCGCGGCCTACCCGGCCGATATCGGCGCGGCGACGATCGCGGAGGAATCGGAGATCGGGCTGTTCGTCGGCCGCACGCACCCGCTCGCCGAATACGGCGACGCCGACGTGCCGCACACCGCGCTGCGCGACGTGCGCGAACTGCGCCTCAATACCTATGTGAAGACGGAAGGCCGCAGCGCCGACGACCGGATCGTCGTCGGCACGCAGCACTGGCTGGCACCGAGCTACCTGATGCTGCTGGAGATGGCCGTGCTGGGGTTCGGCTGGGCCGAACTGCCGCGCTGGATGGTCGACCACTTTGCGCACGATCGGCTGTGCGAACTGCGTGCGCGCGGCTGGCCGCGCCGCGTGCGGGTCGATGCCGTCTGGTCGCGCAACCGGCCGCTCGGCCCGGCCGGCTCATGGCTGCTCGACGCGATGCTGGCCGCGTAGCGGCGCTTGCCGGTACACCGGCGGCTGCGCGCCTGCCGACCGGCTCCGGTCATTCAGAAACCGCGCGACAGCACCGCCGCGCCGATCGTGACGACGCCGAGCACGAGGTTCACGACGACGAGCAGGCGCACCGTGTTCACCGCGCGTGCGCCGTCCGGCCACTTTTGCGCCTGCACCGCACGGCGGATACGCGGGAACAGCGCGAACCGGATATGCCCGAAGATCAGCATCATCACGACGCCGAGCCCGGCCATCGCGTGCAGCGACCACGTCGCGTGCGCGCCACCGAATTCCATGAGCAGGAAGCCGCCGGACAGCAGGATCACGATCACGGAACCCGATACCCAGTTGAAGAAGCGGCCGAACACGCCTTCGATCAGCGGCAATCGAAGCTGCGGCGACAGGTCGGACAGCGCCGGGCGCAGGCAGAAGTTGGCGAAGACCATCCCGCCCACCCACACGGCGACGGCCAGCAGATGAAGAAACAGCGCGACGGCGACAGCATGGGACATGACGGCAATCCTGTGAGGAGTTGGGTGCGGCGAACGGCCGCGTCGCACGCGGCATCGAGCGACGTTCGACCGGATTGTCGCTGCACGGTTCAGACCCCAGGCGCGATTTCACACTATTTTGCAAGTTCCGCGTGACAGCGCCACGCTTGCTTACCCGAATCCCCACGCCAAAAGAAAAGGCCGCACGTCCGCCGAAGCGGAGGTGCGGCCTTCGATCGCGGCCGAACCGGACGATCGATCGTGTGTCGCGTCAGCCGAGCAGCGGACGCAGCTCGCTGACGACCTTGAGCTTTGTCTCCGGCGCGCGGCCCTTGCGCGCGCGCTTGCCGACGTGCGGCGCGAGCGCCGCGTACGACAGCGTCTCGTCCATCGCCTTGCCGCCACGGCCCGTGCCGATCAGCACGACGCCGGCCGGATCGATCGCGAGCGCCTGCACGAGCGTTTCCTTGTCGTCGAGCGCCATCAGGATCACGCCGCGACCGCCGCCGGACAGCGTCTTCATCTCGTCCATGCCGAAGACCAGCAGTCGGCCGCCGCTCGACAGGCAGGCAACCTGCTTCGCGTTCGGCAGCACGGGCATCGGCGCGAGCGGCACCGCACCTGCGTCGATCGTCATGAACGCCTTGCCGGCCTTCACGCGGCTCACCATGTCGCCGACCTTCGCAAGGAAGCCGAAGCCGTTGCTCGACGCGAGCAGCAGTTGCTGGTCGGCCGGCGCCGCGTAGTAGTGCATCAGGTGCGAGCCCGATTCGAGCTCGATCAGCGACGTGACCGGCACGCCGTCACCGCGCCCGCCCGGCAGCACCGACACGTCGACCGAGTACACGCGGCCGCTGCTGCCCCACGCGATCAGACGATCCGGCGTGCGGCACTGGAACGCCGCGTAAAGATGGTCGCCGGCCTTGAACGAGAAGCTGGCCGGGTCGAGCCCGTGGCCCTTCAGCGCACGCACCCAGCCCTTCTGCGACACGACCACCGTCACCGGCTCGTCGACCACCTTCGCCTCGAAGGTCGCGCGCTTTTCCTGCTGGATCAGCGTGCGGCGCTCGTCGCCGTACTGCTTCGCGTCGGCCTCGATCTCCTTGATCATCAGCCGCTTCATCGCGCTTTCGTTTGCGAGCAGTTCCTCGAGCTTCGCCTTTTCGTCGCGCAGCGCTTCGAGTTCCTTCTCGATCTTGATCTTCTCGAGCCGCGCGAGCTGACGCAGCCGGATTTCGAGAATGTCTTCCGCCTGCCGTTCGCTGAGGCCGAACGCGCTCATCAGCGCAGCCTTCGGCTCGTCCGACTCGCGGATGATGCGGATCACCTCGTCGATGTTCAGGAAGACGATCATCCGCCCTTCGAGGATGTGGATGCGGTCGTCGACCTTCGCGAGACGATGGCGGCACCGGCGCGTCATCGTCAGCTGGCGGAACTTCACCCATTCGTCGAGGATCGTCAGCAGGCCCTTCTGGCCCGGCCGGCCGTCGGCGCCGATCATCACGAGGTTCAGCGTCGCGTTCGATTCGAGGCTCGTGTACGCGAGCAGCGTGTTCACGAATTCCGTCTGGTCGATCGTGCGCGACTTCGGCTCGAACACGAGCCGCACCGCCGCTTCCTTGCCCGACTCGTCGCGCACCGCGTCGAGCAGGTCGAGCATCGCCTTCTTCGTGTTGAGCTGCTCGGGCGTCAGCGTCTTCTTGCCGAGCTTGAGCTTCGGGTTCGTCAGCTCCTCGATTTCCTCGAGCACCTTCTGGCCCGACGTACTCGGCGGCAGCTCGGTGACGACCAGTTGCCACTGGCCGCGCGCGAGATCCTCGATCTTCCAGCGCGCGCGCACCTTGAGGCTGCCGCGGCCCGATTCGTAGGCCGCCGCGATTTCCGCGTCGCTCGAGATGATCTGGCCGCCGCCCGGGAAATCCGGGCCGGGGATCAGGTTCATCAGTTCCGCGTGCGTGAGCTTCGGATTGCGGATCAGCGAAACCGCCGCCGCTGCGACTTCACGCAGGTTGTGCGACGGGATTTCGGTCGCGAGACCAACCGCGATGCCCGACGCGCCGTTCAGCAGCACGAACGGCATGCGGCTCGGCAGCGTCTTCGGCTCTTCGAACGAGCCGTCGTAGTTCGGCATGAAGTCGACCGTGCCCTGGTCGATCTCGTCGAGCAGCAGCTTCGCGATCGGCGTGAGGCGGGCTTCGGTGTATCGCATCGCCGCCGCGCCGTCGCCGTCGCGCGAGCCGAAATTGCCCTGCCCGTCGATCAGCGGGTAGCGCAGCGAGAAATCCTGCGCGAGACGCACCAGTGCGTCGTACGCCGACTGGTCGCCGTGCGGGTGGTATTTACCGAGCACGTCGCCGACCACGCGCGCCGATTTCACCGGCTTCGCGTCGGGGCCGAGGCCCATTTCGTTCATCGCGAACAGGATCCGGCGCTGCACCGGCTTCTGGCCGTCGCACACGTCGGGCAGCGCGCGGCTCTTCACGACGCTGACCGCGTAGCTGAGATACGCCTGCTCCGCGTAGTTGCCGAGCGTCAGCGCTTCGGCATCCGGTGCATCGGGGCCGGCGAAGAGATCGGAAGTGTTGTCGTCCATCTGAATTCCGTATTCGTAAGTGGCGTGAGGCCGGGCCGGGTGTCATGCCCGGCCGCGCAGGTGCTCGGCTTAGATGTCCGCTTCGACGTCGTTGCCCTTTTCCTCGAGCCAGCCGCGCCGCGCGGCTGCCTCGCCCTTGCCCATCAGCATCGTCATGCGCGCGACGGTCGCCTCGTAGTCGAGCTCGCCGAGCTTCACCGGCATCAGGCGGCGCGTGTCGGGGTTCATCGTGGTATCCCACAGCTGCTCGGCGCTCATTTCGCCGAGACCCTTGAAGCGGCTGATGCTCCATTGCGTCTCGCGCACGCCGTCCTTGCGCAGCTTGTCGAGGATCGCCTCGAGTTCGCCGTCGTCGAGCGCATAGAGCTTCTGCGCGGCCTTCTTGCCGCGCGCGGGCGCGTCGACACGGAACAGCGGCGGGCGTGCGACGCACACATGGCCGCGCTCGATCAGTTGCGGGAAATGCTTGAAGAACAGCGTGAGCAGCAGCACCTGGATGTGCGAGCCGTCGACGTCCGCGTCCGACAGGATGCAGATCTTGCCGTAGCGCAGGTTCGACAGGTCGACGCTTTCATCGGGGCTGTGCGGATCGACGCCGATCGCGACGGAGATGTCGTGCACCTCGTTGTTCGCGAACAGGCGGTCGCGCTCGGTTTCCCACGTGTTCAGCACCTTGCCGCGCAGCGGCAGGATCGCCTGGTATTCCTTGTCGCGGCCCATCTTCGCGGAGCCGCCCGCCGAATCGCCCTCGACGAGGAACAGTTCGTTGCGCGCGATATCTTCCGTCTCGCAGTCGGTCAGCTTGCCGGGCAGCACCGCGACGCCCGAGCTCTTGCGCTTCTCGACCTTCTGGCCCGCACGCGTGCGCGCCTGCGCCTGCTTGATCACGAGTTCGGCAAGCTTCTTGCCGTGCTCGACGTGCTGGTTCAGCCACAGCTCCAGCGCAGGACGCGAGAACGACGACACGAGCTTCACCGCGTCGCGGCTGTTCAGACGTTCCTTGATCTGCCCCTGGAACTGCGGATCGAGCACCTTCGCGGACAGCACGAACGACACGCGCGCGAACACGTCTTCCGCGAGCAGCTTCACGCCCTTCGGCTGCAGGTTGTGCAGTTCGACGAAGCTTTTCACTGCCTGGTAGAGACCGTCGCGCAGGCCGGATTCATGCGTGCCGCCGGCCGGCGTCGGGATCAGGTTCACGTACGACTCGCGCACGAGCGAGCCTTCCTCGCTCCATGCGACGACCCACGACGCGCCCTCGCCTTCGGCGAAGGTGTCGTCGCCCGAACGCGAATCGGCGAAACGCTCGCCTTCGAACAGCGGGATCAGCAGCTCGCTGCCGTTCATTTCGTCGAGCAGGTAGCCGCGCAGGCCGTCTTCATACTTCCACACCTGGCGCTCGCCGCTCTTCTCGTTGACGAGCACGACCTCGACGCCCGGCAGCAGCACGGCCTTCGAGCGCAGCAGGCGCTGCAGCTCGCCGAGCGGCAGGTTCGGCGAATCGAAGTACTTCGGGTTCGGCCACACCTGCACGCGCGTGCCGGATTTCTTCTCGCCGCGGCCCGCGCCCTGCGTCGAGAGCGGCTTCACGACATCGCCTTCGGCGAAGCCGAGCTCCGCGATCTTGCCGTCGCGCCAGACCGTCACGTCGAGGCGCGTGGCCAGCGCGTTCGTCACCGACACGCCGACGCCGTGCAGGCCGCCGGAGAACGTGTAGGCGCCGCCGGCGGCCTTGTCGAACTTGCCGCCCGCGTGCAGGCGCGTGAATACGATCTCGACGACCGGCACGCCCTCTTCCGGGTGCATGCCGAACGGAATGCCGCGGCCGTCGTCCTCGACGGAGACCGACTGGTCGGCGTGCAGCGTGACCGTGATCTGCTTGCCGTAGCCGCCGAGCGCCTCGTCGGACGCGTTGTCGATGACTTCCTGGATGATGTGCAGCGGATTCTCGGTACGGGTGTACATGCCGGGCCGCTGCTTGACCGGCTCGAGACCCTTGAGCACCTTGATCGATGCTTCGCTATAGGCCGCGCTGGGTTTCTTCGTTGACATAGGCGCTGAATTTCGTCATTCATCGGGACGTTGTCCACACCTCGTGTGGATAACGTCGTGGACAAAACGTTGAGTTCCGTAAAAAAGCGAATCGAAACAACGGTGTGCTTGGACTGCTCCGAAAGCGGGCGCGCGGCGTGCGCTGCGCTGCCCGGGACGCGCGGTATTTTACTGGTTCCGCGTGGCACGCCAATCGCGGAATCGCGCGCAGCGGCCACCGGCCGCGCGACGCGTCTGCGTATTACGCGGGCTTGCGCTTCGCCTCGAGCGTTTCCCACCGTTCGAGCGCGGCGAGCAATTCGTCGTCGATCGCCGCGAACCGCTCGGTCAGGCGCGTGCCTTCCTGCGGATCCTTCGCGAAAATCGAACCGTCTTCGAGCTTGGCGTTGATCGTCTTCTGCTCCTCTTCGAGCGTGGCGATCTTCTCCGGCAGCGAATCGAGTTCGCGCTGCTCGTTGAACGACAACTTCACCGTGCGTTGCGTGTTGCGGCCCGCGGCGCTCTTCGCCGGCTCTTCCTTGACGGGTGCCGCGTCCTTGACCGCGCGCTTCGCGGCTTCCTGCTGCGCGAGCTGATCCGCGCGCGCGCTCTGGATCTGCCAGTCGCTGAAGCCGCCAACATATTCGCGCCACTTGCCGTCGCCCTCGGCCGCGATCACCGAGGTCACGACGTTGTCGAGGAACGCGCGATCGTGGCTGACGAGCAGCACCGTACCGTCGTAGTCGGCCAGCAGCTCCTCGAGCAGTTCGAGCGTCTGGATGTCGAGGTCGTTGGTCGGTTCGTCGAGCACCAGCACGTTGGCCGGACGCGCGAACAGGCGCGCGAGCAGCAGCCGGTTACGCTCGCCGCCCGACAGCGACTTCACCGGCGAACGCGCGCGTTCCGGCGCGAACAGGAAATCGCCGAGATAGCTCATCACGTGCTTGCGCACGCCGCCGATCTCGACCCATTCGCTGCCGGGGCTGATGGTATCCGCGAGGCTCTTTTCCTGGTCGAGCTGCGCACGCATCTGGTCGAAATACGCGACCTGCAGGTTGGTGCCGATACGCACCGTGCCTTCATCGGGCTTCAGTTCGCCGAGAATCAGCTTGAGCAGCGTCGTCTTGCCGGCACCGTTCGGGCCGATGAAGCCGATCTTGTCGCCGCGCATCACCGTCGTCGAGAAGCGATCGACGACCGCGCGGCCGCCGTAGCGCTTCGTCACGTCGGTCAGCTCCGCGACGATCTTGCCGGACTTCTCGCCCTGCGCGACGTCGAGCTTCACGTTGCCCTGCGTGTTGCGGCGCTCCGCGCGGTCGTTGCGCATCTGCACGAGCCGCGCGATGCGGCCGACGCTGCGCGTGCGGCGCGCTTCGACACCCTTGCGGATCCACACTTCTTCCTGCGCGAGCAGCTTGTCGAACTTCTCGTTTTCCACGCGCTCGATTTCGAGCTGCTGCTCCTTGCGTGTCTGGTATGCGGAGAAATTACCCGGGTACGACAGCAGCCGGCCGCGGTCGAGGTCGACGATGCGCGTCGCGACGCGGTCGAGGAACGCGCGATCGTGCGTGATGAACAGCAGGCCGGCGCGCTGCGAAACGAGCAGTTCTTCCAGCCAGCGGATGCCGTCGAAGTCGAGGTGGTTGGTCGGTTCGTCGAGCAGCAGCACGTCAGGCTGCAGCACCAGCGCGCGCGCCAGCGCGACGCGCTTCTGCATCCCGCCCGACAACGCATCGACGGGCGCGTCGACGTCCGCCAGGCCGATCTGCGCGAGCGTCATCGACACGCGCGTGCGCCAGCTCCATGCGTCGTGCGCATCGAGCGACGACTGCAGCGCGTTCATGCGCGCGAGCAGCGCATCGTGTTCGGCGCCTTCGGGAATATCCGCGAGGCGGTGCGCGATCGAATCGTATTCTTCGAGCAGTTCGCGCGTGTGTGCGAGCCCCGACGCGACCGCGTCGAACACCGTCGCGCCCGGTTCGAATTCGGGCTCCTGCGGCACATAGACGGTCACGAGTTCCTGCTGGCGCGTGACCAGCCCGTCGTCGGGCTTCGCGAGCCCGGCGACGATCTTCAGCAGCGACGACTTGCCCGCGCCGTTGCGGCCGATCAGGCCGACGCGCTCGCCGGCTTCCAGCGAGAAATCCGCGTGATCGAGCAACGCGACGTGACCGAACGCGAGCTGCGCGCCGGAAATGGAATAGAGCGACATGGGGAGACGGCGAAGAGAGAAATCGGAAGCGCCCATTGTACCGGTCGCGAGCGCCGCCACCGCTATGGCTGGACGGACTAGGCCGGGAAACGGGCTGAGAGGCGGGTTGGAACGCGCTTTTGACGGCAGGCAGGCGGCCATCGAAGCGCAGCGACGCGATGCGATGGCGCGCCGGGGGCACCCGGCTTTCGGTAGCGGAGCCGCGCCGCGGGTTCCGAGCGAAAGCCAACGTCGGCCGGATGCCTGCGGCCGGCCGATCGACCATCCCGCGCCGGACGCCTCGGGCGCCCGTACGCGGCACGCGTGATTACTTCACGTTGACCGTGATCGTCGAGCTCATTTCGGGGCCGTACGACCGGTGGATGCCGTCGCCGAACTGCAGCGTCAGCGTATGCTGGCCGGGCGGCAGCTTGATATCGGTTTCGGTCTGCGCCTTGCCGAAGTGCAGCGAGCGCTCGCTTGCGGGAATCACGTCGCCCTTCGGAATCGGCCGGCCGTCGATCAGCAGGTGATGATGGCCGGTATTCGGCGTCATGTCGCCGGCGGGCCGGAGCTCCATCCCTTCGAGCCCGAACTTCACGTGCACCGGATTCGACACCGTCGCGCCGTCGCTCGGCGCTTCGAAATACACGCGCGCCTCGGCCCGTGCGACCGTCGACACGGCCATTGCCGCCACGCATACCGCACCTGCGATCCACTTTCTGTTCAGCATCGCATTCTCCTTATGATTGGACAGCCCCGGAAGCATACACCTCGCGAACGGCAACCGTGTTTCGGTTGCATTGTTCGCGATGCGTACGTTTAAAACGACGTTGCGGAGCCGTTCGGCGAAATTCCGGTACCATTGCGCCTTTCGTCCGCCGGCGACGCTGCGGACGGCATCACCGAATTTCCCTTTTCCCGAGCGCTACATGAGCGAAGTAACCGAATACCAGAGCTGGGTCTGCCTGATTTGCGGGTGGGTCTACAACGAAGCGGAAGGGCTGCCCGACGAAGGCCTCGCGCCCGGCACCCGTTTCGCCGACATCCCCGCCGACTGGCGCTGCCCGCTGTGCGATGTGGGCAAGGAAGATTTCGTCGTCGTCGATTTCTGATTCGCTGACTCGCTGATTCCCTGGTTTTCTGATCGCGGCTGATTGCGCGATCGCGCGCGTCGGCGTGCATTCCGCCCCGCCGATGCGCCGCGCGTTTGCTATACTCTGCGCGCTGTCCACACCGCCGTCCGGTTCGCGTTTTTTATGCGTGTTACCCGGACATGGCTCTCCCCGTAGTTCAATGGATAGAACAAGCGCCTCCTAAGCGCTAGATACAGGTTCGATTCCTGTCGGGGGGACCATCTCAGTTCCAAGTACCTCCCACGTCTCACAACAAAAACCGCGCCCAGCATAGCTTTGCGGGTTCTTTGCTGCGAACTTCTGCAAAGCCCCCTCAGCCAAAGCAACGCATCGGCAGGGGTTCTTTCCGGGGTTCTTCAGCCCCCAAACCGCAACCCCGACATCGCTCAAACGGCCCCCAGCAGAGGAGCGGACATGGCGCTTACCGACATGGCAATACGCAATGCCTGGTCAAGCGATCGTCTCGACCGGCGCATCGAGCGCGCCGGCCTGGGGCGGTCCGTCTGCGGCGGTCCTCACGGACGTCACGCAATACGATGTCGCGATCGGCAATTCGACCGGGCTCACGTTCATCTCGCCCGGATCATCGGGCGGCTCCCTGATTTCGAATGGCCCCTCGACCCATCCGTCGTTCGGCAATACCGTCACGACGCTGACGGCGACCGGCGCCATCACGCCCTCGCAAACATCCGGCATAGTCGGCACGACGACCAACAACGCAAACGCGGGCAGCGTCGACAACTACGGTCTATCTGCTCGCGTACGCGTCGTTTTCAACCAGCACTTGCACTGCGGTTGGTTTTGTTACCGCTCGCCGTGTTCGGTTGCGCCGCGAAGTTTTTAAGCCGTAGCGCAGGTTTCTCGATGATGTGCCAAGACATGTAACCGGAGGCGACCGACAGAATGATCGACGCAAGCACGAATGGCCCGAACTCGATGTGCGGGAATAGCGCCATCAAGGTTTGCTGGATCAGGAAGGCGTAGACATAAATGCCGTAGGACGGGTCGCCTAGCGCCCCGATCCGGCTGAGATAGGGCGTCTCGGTCACGGCAAACGAGATGACGGCGTAAGGGATCGCAAGCATCAGCAGCCATATCTCGACCGCCGAGCCGCGAGTCATGATGATCGCGGCTGCGACAGGGAGCCATGCCCATGAGAAGAGCGGGATGCGCTTACGCAGATGCCAGAGCAGCGCGCCAGTCGCGAAGCTGGTCCCGGCGCGCACCAACTCATGCGCGTTCATCATGCAGACGTTTCCCGATGGCGGGTGAATCTCCAACCAGCATCCGGCCGCGAGCAGAGCGACAAGAACTGGCACGGTAGCCCTGCGCACAAAGTAGAGCGCCCTGCCGAGCGCGCACAAGCCGAAGTACATCGTCGCCTCTAGCGGCAGTGTCCACAGCGAACCGTTCACATTGTTCGCGAGCGGATTGTGCTCAAACACGCCCGGCAATACGAAGCCCATCGGGTAAAGCAGTAGCGAGCGCAGGTACAGTGCGAACCGTGGGTCGGTGAGATAACCCGCCCCGGGCAGTGTCGTGAGCATCGGGCCAACCACGCAGGCGGCAAGCAGGATCGCGCAGAAGAAGCCGGGCACGATGCGCAGCGCGCGGCGCAGCAGGAAACGGAACGGATGCGGGTCGCGCTCCCAGCTCGCGCTCACCAGATAACCACTGACCGCAAAGAAAGCAAATACGGCGGCGGCGCCCAGATCTCCCAGCGGATAGGTCGCGTCATGGATCGGCCGCGCATGGCTCACGAGCACGGCGAGCGCAGCGACGATCCGGACGAAGTCGAAGTTGTTTTTTTGGGCCATACGACTGATATGAGGAATCGTGTCGACGGATTCTATACGACGTCGCCGGGGCGAGGCGATGGCAGGGATGGTCGAGGCCTGGCGCGGCTAGGCTCGTTTGCTCCCGCTATATTTCCCTAATAATTGCCCTCAAGTCGACCGCAAACCCGCATGGCTGCGCGCTTGTTTTCTGTGCAACTTGTGAGGGATTGCATCGCGGATCGCTTTATCTGGCGCGCTTCTGCGGTTCGTTTCATCATCTGATTCGGGACCAGAGGGGCGAAGGTTCGAACCCTTCGGTCTTGCGCAGTTGCCGGACCATCTCGCGTGCCGCCCACAGCTCGGCGGTGACCTGCCGCGATAGCGCCCGCAGATACTCACGGTGTCCGCCCTTGTAGGCGTTCAGGGACACCTTGGCTTTACCTGCTTGCGCCCTAGGTGCGGTCGCTTTCGTCCACGGTTGCCAGCGCCTGATTGCCTCGGCTTGCGCTTTCCGTTGCTCCGGTGCCCCGTGTCGCGGCATGTCGCGCCGCCCTGTTGTCGGTTAATAGCCCGTTTGGCGCACGCTCAAAATTTCCCGTGCGCATGGCATCCGTATGCGGCTGCATACCTGCATAAGTATTGTTGACCTGCTGATGACCCGCCGCGATGTTGGTCCGCTACACAATGTGGATGTTGCGCGGGTTCTTGATCTCGGCCAGCGCCTCGAGCGTCGCGCGGCATTGAGATTGCGCTTTGAGCGCTAGCCGTAGGTTCGCCTCCATCTGGTTCAGATACTCGCAGTGCGCCGATTTGCGCGCCAGTTGATTGAAAACCATGTGCAGCGTGTTCGCCTGCGTTAACAGCATCGCCTCCACGGCGGACAAGTCGCCAGCCTTCATCTACTTTCCCACGATCAAGTACGGCAACGACAGCGACGAAAAGCGCCTGACGTTGAAGCTGATCGGGAAGCACGAGTATTCAACACACTCGCCAAATCGACTCGTCGCGCTCGGTAGACCACCGGTTCCGTTCGACTTGCGATCAAAGATCGATTGACTCTCAACATCAGCCCTAGTACACTTCGCGCCGCGGGGTGGAGCAGTCTGGCAGCTCGTCGGGCTCATAACCCGAAGGTCGTAGGTTCAAATCCTACCCCCGCAACCAATACCGAAGCCCGCTCTGCGAAAGCAAGCGGGCTTCTTGCTTTCCGCATGCACTGCTGCGTGCGCACTGCCTGCCAGCATCGCATACGAGTCGGCGCACATTCAGCCGCCGGCGTCCCCTGCGACACACGATCGCAACCCGTCCGATCGCCACGGCCCCACACCGCACATTGCGTAGAATTCCGAACCTTCTTCAGCATCCGGACTCACGCAATGATTCGAGCGATCGCGGCACTCGCCGCGCTGTCAGCGATGACCGGCACGGCTACCGCCGCCGATACCATCACCGCGCCTGCGAAGCCGCGCTATGTCAGCCCCGGCATTGCCAACATCACGGGCGCAGCGGCACCGCGCGCGGAACACCCCTCTTCCAACTCACGCTGCCGTGAACTGGCCGCCGGCATCGACGCCGTCACGCACGCCCCCGACCGCGGCCAGAAGGTCGTGCGCGGGATGGGCCCGGACGGCAAGGCGCGCAACGAACTGCGCGCTTACGACAAGCGCGCCGATCTCGAAACCGAGCATCACCGGCTCGGCTGCTAATCACGAACGCAACGCCGCCCGGTCATTTCACGCCGGGCGTCCGTGCCTTCACGCGTTCGCGCCGCCATCGATCGTCAACCCGGTCCCGTTGATCGACCGCCCTTCCGGCCCGACCACGAACGCGACGAGTGCCGCCACGTCGTCCGCCTTGCCGTACTGCGGAATCGCCATCCGCGAACGTTGCGCGCTGGCATGTTCGCCGTCGGCCGGATTCATGTCGGTATCCGTCGACCCCGGATGCACGATATTGACCGTGATGCCACGCGGGCCGAGATCGCGCGCGAGCCCCTGCGTCCAGCCGATCAGCGCGGCCTTGCTCGCCGCATAGAGGCTCATCCCCGCATCGGGCACGCGCGTGGCGAGGCAACTGCCGGTCGACACGATGCGCCCGCCCTCCCCGAGATGCCGCGCCGCCGCCTGCGACGCGACGATCACCGCGCGAACGTTCACGTTCAGCGTCGCGTCGATATCGTCGAGCGTGAGGTCGTCCAGCGCGCCGGCCCGGAATATCCCCGCGTTGTTGACGAGGATGTCGAGACCGCCGAACGCCTCCGCGGCACGATCGACCGCGTCGCGCACGGCCACCGGATCGGCGCTGTCGGCCTGGATCGCGACGGCGCGGCGGCCCAGCGCCTCGATGCCGGCGACGACGGCCTGCGCCCGCTCGGCCGATTTCTCGTAGGTGATCGCGACGTCCGCGCCATCGGCCGCCAGCCGTTTCGCGATCGCCGCACCGATGCCGCGGCTGCCGCCCGTGATGAGTACACGCTTGCCCTGAAGTCGGTTCATGTCGGTTCCTTTCCTCATTTATGTAACGACCGACACAGAATGTGGCAAGTTGCGCGCCACAGTCAATTGATTTAATTTATCGATCGATACAGATATCGATGAAGGAACGGACGCAATGGCTGAGCGAGGCCGACCGAGAAGCTTCGACAAGGAAGCGGCGCTGGATCGCGCGATGGAGGTATTCTGGCGCCTCGGCTACGAAGGCGCATCAATGACCGACCTGACGGCCGCGATGGGCATCGCGTCGCCGAGCCTGTATGCGGCGTTCGGCAGCAAGGAAGCGCTGTTCCGGCAGGCGCTCGAGCACTACGGCGCAACGGAAGGGCGGGAAATCTGGGGGGGCGTCGAACGGGCCGGTAGCGCGCACGACGCCGTGCGGAATTACCTGATGGATACCGCACGCGTGTTCACGCGGCGGTCGAAGCCGGCAGGCTGCCTGATCGTGCTGTCGGCGCTGCACCCGGCCGAGCGTTCCGATACGGTCCGGCAAACGCTGATCGCGATGCGCGAGCGCACGGTCGAGAATCTGCGCGAACGCCTCGCGCAAGGTGTCGCGACCGGCGAGATTGCGGCGCAAGCGAACCTCGACGCGATCGCGCGGTACTACGTGACGGTCCAGCAGGGGATGTCGATCCAGGCTCGCGACGGTGCGAGCCGTCGCGATCTGGAGGCCGTCGCGCAAGCCGCACTGGCCGCGTGGCCGGCACTCGTCGGCACGGGTGGCGCGAGCGGCGCGTAACGGCAGGACGCCGCCGCGCGCCGCGCCGGCACGTTACTGCTTTGCCGCGTGCTGCACGTCCTTCGACGCATGCCACACGCGATAGCGCACCTCGAAGCCATCCGGCACATAGACGACGAGCGGCAGGCGGCTGTTGTAGCGCAGCAGCTGGCCGTCACCGCGCACCTGCACGAACCGTTGCTGCGGCGCCTGGCCCGGGCACGCCATCAGCGTCGATGCCGGCCCCTTCACGTCGGTGAGCTGGTAGTACGTATAGCCCCAGCCCTTCACGTCCTCGGCGGTCAGCTCGCCACCGAACCACTGCTGATTGCAGTCGGTCTGCAGCGTCTTGCCGATCATCAGCTCGACGCGCACATCGCCTTCGTTCTCGAGCGCGGGCAGCGCGATCACGACGCGCTGCTGGCCGGCCGCTGCTTGCGGAAACATCTTGATCGACTCGGCCGGCACGGCGGGCGCCGATGCAGGCCCGGCCACGCAGGCGGCGGCAGTCGTCACGCAGAAGGCGGCCAGCGCGGCCCGGATCGCGAATTTCATCGATGTACTCCTGAAAACAAATGAGCCCCGGATGCTAACACTTTCGTCGCACGACCTTACGACGCTGTAATTTGAAGACACAATT
Source organism: Burkholderia sp. Ac-20349 (assembly GCF_017104865.1). Classification (NCBI taxonomy): domain Bacteria; kingdom Pseudomonadati; phylum Pseudomonadota; class Betaproteobacteria; order Burkholderiales; family Burkholderiaceae; genus Burkholderia; species Burkholderia sp. Ac-20349. Next base: position 42,946 of record NZ_JAAGPM010000031.1, on the reverse strand, counting down.
GCAAACAGCTGGCAATTCCCTTGCGCGGTACTTATAGGGGAACCAACGGAGAACATCATGCTGAAGCTCATTGCTGCCGCCGGCGTAGCGACCCTGCTGGCCGGCTGCGTCGTCGCCCCGGACGCCGGATACGGCTACGGGCAGCCCTACTATTCCGATCCCGGCTACGGGTACGCGCCGTCGCCCGTGTACGGCACGGTCAATATCTGGGGCGGTGGCGGCGGCGGACGCGACTGGGATCGCGGCCGGCGCGATTACCATCGCTGGGACGGCGATCGCGGCAACCGTGGCGATCATGGCGACCGCGGCAATCGCGGCAATGGCTGGGGGCACGGCGACGGGCGCCGAGGCGACTGGAACGATGGCGGCGGAGGCGGCGGCCATCGCCACTGACGCGCATTTGCAACCGTTTGTATCCGTGCACGGCCCGCCGACGGCCGACACGTCATGCAGGCGAACGAACGGCTGCGCAAAAGACCAAGGCCCTCGCATCAAGCGAGGGCCTTTTGTCGTCCACTGCGGAGAAGTGATCGTCAGCGGCGCCGGCCGTCCGGCGCCGACCGCTCACGCGCCACGCGTCCGTCCGCTTACCAGCCGGCCGGCTGCGCGTAGCCGCCCGACACGGGCGCGCCGCACACATACGCGCGCTGGTAGCGGTCGTAGCAATAGTTCGGGCCGTCGTCCTGGTACTGCGCCTGCTGGTAGGTCGGATAGGCGGGCTGCTGGTACGCGGGCGCCTGGTAGTACGTCGGCGGCTGATAGGCCGGTGCCTGGTACGCGGGTGCCTGATACGCGACGGGCGGATTCATCGCGGACGTCACGATCGCGCCCAGCACCGCGCCGCCGATCAATGCGCCGATGACGGCGCCGCCGTCGCGGCCATGCGCGGACGCCGGGCCTGCCACGGCAAGCGAACCGGCGAGGACACACACTGCGGCAATTTTTTTCATGATGGACTCCCACGCGAAGTGGTACTGGATGCGATGCATTGTGGCGGCACGCGGCCGTAATAGATGCAGCAAGTGGTAACGCGCGATTACCGGTATCACGCACACCGAAACGCGCCGCCGCCGTGCTACGATTTTCGGCATACAGGAGACGCCTTCATGCAGCCCGAAACCGCCCGCCGTTTCGATACCGAATTCGCCCCGCGCATCGCGCAGGCGATCGCCGCCTTCTTCGCCGAACACGTGCTGACCGACGTCGTCCCGTATGGCGGCCACGGGCACCCGACGCGCGTGCAGATCCGCAGCGCGCCGCATGAGCATGTCAGCGGCTTCGATCATCCGCTGAACCTCGAGCTGACCTGGGACACCGACGAAATCGAGCGGCTGATGGAACCGGACGGCCCGCAGCGCTTCGAGCACTACCTGGCCGCACTGCCGAAAAAACTGGGCGCGTGGCAGGGCGCACGCGACATCGATCTCCTGTCGCGCACGCAGGCCGACCCGCTCGTGCGGCTCGGCGGCCTCGACTTCGAAGGCTGAGTGCCGGCGTCGCGCAATGCGGCCCGGTGATACACTCGACCGGCCCCGCTCCGGTGCCGTTGCGCCGGCCGGGCCGCTCATCGCCGCCACCACCCTTCCGCATGGTTGCGCACGCAACCGGCAACCGGGCGCGCGGACAACCACGCATTTGCTCCCGCCATGAACGCCGATACCGGCCTGCCGCTTCCGCAACGCTACTGGGCGATCCTCTGCGTCGCACTGGGCATCACGCTCGCCGTGCTCGACGGTGCCATCGCGAACGTCGCGCTGCCGACCATCGCGCGCGACCTGCACGCATCCGACGCCGCATCGATCTGGATCGTCAACGCGTATCAGCTCGCGGTCACGATCACGCTGCTGCCGCTCGCGTCGCTCGGCGAACGCATCGGCTATCGCCGCGTCTACATCGCCGGGCTCGCGCTGTTCACCGCGGCGTCGCTCGGCTGCGCGCTTGCCGGCTCGCTGCCGATGCTGGCCGTGATGCGCGTGATCCAGGGTTTCGGCGCGGCCGGCATCATGAGCGTCAACGCGGCGCTCGTGCGGATGATCTACCCGTCGTCGATGCTCGGGCGCGGGCTGTCGATCAACGCAATGGTGGTGGCGCTGTCGTCGGCGATCGGGCCGACGGTCGCGTCCGCGATCCTGTCGTTCGCGTCGTGGCCCTGGCTCTTCGCCGTCAACGTGCCGATCGGCATCGCCGCGGTATTCGGTAGCCTGCGCGCGCTGCCGGCCAACACGCTGCACGATGCGCCGTACGATTTCGCGAGCGCGCTGATGAACGCATGCGTATTCGGCCTGCTGATCACGGCCGTCGACGGCCTCGGCCACGGTGAAGGCCACGCGTACGTCGCAGCCGAGCTGGCCGTCGCGTTCGTCGTCGGCTACTTCTTCGTGAAGCGCCAGCTGTCGCAGCCGGCGCCGCTGCTGCCCGTCGACCTGATGCGCATCCCGATGTTCGCGCTGTCGGTCTATACGTCGATGGCGTCGTTCACGTCGCAGATGCTCGCGTTCGTCGCGCTGCCGTTCTGGCTGCAGAACTCGCTCGGCTTCTCGCAGGTCGAGACGGGCCTCTACATGACGCCATGGCCGCTCGTGATCGTGTTCGCCGCGCCGCTCGCGGGCGTGCTGTCGGATCGCTATTCGGCCGGCATCCTCGGCGGGATCGGGCTCGCGCTGTTCGCAGCCGGGCTGCTGTCGCTCGCGACGATCGGCGCGCACCCGGGCACCGTCGACATCGTGTGGCGGATGGCGCTGTGCGGTGCGGGCTTCGGGTTGTTCCAGTCGCCGAACAACCGCGCGATGCTGTCGTCGGCGCCGCGCGAACGCAGCGGTGGCGCGGGTGGCATGCTGAGCACCGCGCGGCTGACCGGGCAGACGCTTGGCGCCGCGCTCGTTGCATTGATTTTCGGGCTCGTGCCCGATCGCGGGCCGACGATTGCGCTCTATGTCGCCGCGGCATTCGCGGCAGTGGCCGCAGTCGTCAGCATGCTGCGCATCGCGTCGCCACGGCCGGACGCCGCGACCTGACACCGGCGCACACCGCCCGCCGATCCGCGCGTCATTCGGCGTCGAGCGCGTCCAACACGAAACGCACGCGCGCCTGCACGCTCTCGCGCGGCAGTTCGATCAGCCGGTAGCCATATGACGTGTAGCACTCGACCATCGCGTCGTAGGTACGCACGGCTTCCGCGAAATCCTGGCGGCGCTCGGTGTCCTGCGCATAGATGTCTGGCCACGGCGGTGCGATGAACACGCGCCCGTGATAGCGGAAACGGCGGGCCGCGGCTTCCGCATGCGCGGGTACCGCCAGCCCCGTCAGCCGCAGGTAGCCGACCACGTCCGGCACGCCGCGATCGAAGAACACGGGCCCGCGTGCGTGGTGCGCGAGATCGTACGAGCGCATCTCCCAGCTCAGCATCAGTTCGGCGAACGCAGCCGGGTCGCGCCACGGCAACGCCTGGCCGTTGATCGCCATCTGGTCGCGGATCACGCCGCGCCCGGCTTCCTGCGAGCGCGCGAAACCGGCGTGCTCGAGCGCGTCGAGCAACGTGCTCTTGCCCGATCCCGGGCCACCGGTCACGACGAAAAAGCGGCGGGTCGCGTCGTCGGCGCCGCCGGGCGCCTGCACGAACTCACGCATGCGCGATCCGCCGGCCCGCGCGCCGCGTGACCGACGCGGCGGCCGCGACACTGCGCAAGTCGGCGACGAACGTATCGCGCCAGACCGACAGGTCGTTCCCGCGCAGCCGCGCGAGGTTCTCCTCGTGGCGCGCCTGCCGCTCCGCGAGCGGCATCGACAGCGCGCGCTCGAGTGCCTCGGCCATCTGCGACAGGTCATACGGGTTGACGAGGAGCGCGCCGGTCAGCTCAGCCGCCGCGCCCGCGAACTCCGACAGCACGAGCACGCCCGGATCGGCCGGGTCCTGCGACGCGACGTACTCCTTCGCAACGAGATTCATCCCGTCGCGCAACGGCGTCACGTAGCCGACCTGCGACATCCGGAAAAACGCCATCAGCAGGTTGCGCTCGTACTTGCGGTTCAGGTACTGGATCGGCGTCCAGTCGAGTTGCGAGAAGCGACCGTTGATGCGACCGGCCTCGCCTTCGAGCGTTTCGCGAATGTCCTGGTACGTCTTCACGTCGGAACGCGTCGGCGGCGCGATCTGCAGGAGCGACACGCGCCCCTGCCAGCCCGGCGCGTTCGCGAGCATCCGCTCGAACGACTGGAAGCGCTCGACGAGCCCCTTCGAATAATCGAGGCGGTCGACGCTCATCACCAGCTTGCGGCCGTCGAGCGCCTCGCGCAGCATCTTCACCGGCTTGCGCGTGCCGTACTGGACGGCCGCCTGCGCGATCGCGTCGGGATGCACGCCGATCGGATAGGCGGCGACCTTCACGACGCGACCGTGCGCATGCAGCATCCCGTCGTCGCTCGCCGCGCCGATCCCGCGCCGCTCGATGTAGTCGGTGAACGCCTGCTTGTCGGCCTCGGTCTGGAAGCCGGCCACGTCGTACGCGCACATGAACTTCACGAGCTCCTCGTGCGGCGGCACGAGACGCAGCATGTCGGGCGACGGAAACGGAATGTGCAGGAAAAAGCCGATCGGATTCTTCACGACGAGCTCGCGCAGGTAATGCGCGAACGGCAACAGGTGATAGTCGTGCACCCAGATCAGGTCGTCGGGACGCAGCAAGGCGGCGAGCTGCTTCGCGAGCATCGCGTTCACGCGCAGATAGCCCGCGTACTCCTGGCGATCGAAGCGCGCGAGATCGCCGCGGTAATGGAACACCGGCCACAACGTCGCGTTCGAGAAGCCGCGGTAATACTGATCGTAGTCGCGCCGGGTCAGCCCGACCGTCGCATAGGTGACGTTGCCGTCCCGCTGGATCGCGGGCTCGGTGTCAGGGGCGCCGACGATCTCGCCGTTCCAGCCGAACCAGACGCCGCCCGTTTCCTTCAGCGCGTCCATCACGCCGACCGCCAGGCCGCCCGCGCTCGGGCGCGTGTCCTCGCCGGCGGCGACACGGTTCGATACCACGATCAATCTGCTCATGCGGCTTCCCCTCCTCGATTCGATTGGCTGGCGCGCGGCGCGCGCCAAGGCGGACACGGCTGCCCGAAGGCGGCCATGCGGCGATTCAGTTGTGAGCAATGCAGGTGTGAAAGGCAGCAGCGGAATTCGGCGGCAACGGCATCAGGCGTCCTGCTCCTGGCCGAGATCGCGCTGATAGTCGAGCCCTTCCGGGCGGGCGCCGCCCTGGTTGTGATCGCCATCGGACGGCGTCTCGCCGGGCGCGCCGGCAGGCGGTGCCGACGGCGCGTCGGTCTGCGGACGCGGCCGGTCCGCCCCAGCATCGGGCGGCCGAGGCGAAAACCGTTTCGAACGGCGCATGGCTGGGTGTCTCATGTGCGGCGCGGCCCGAGGCCGTCGTAGAAACATTCCATAACTGAACAGTCTAGGTCGCTTCCTTGCACGTCAGAGTAACAATTGCCTTCAATTTGTAACGTTTCGACCCCTCACGATTCATCTATCCGACAATAGCGCCGCGCGCACGCGCGCGGCATGCCGTCCGGCGATTTGTCAAAGCTTTGCAGTTTTCCTATGACAATTGCGAAACAATGACGCGGCATGAGGGCGCGCACGCGTTGCCGCTCACCCAGACAGGACTTGCACTCAGGGATGAACATTCGTTTCGAATCGCCGCGTCGGGCCATGCCGGCGCGCGTCGTGCTGGCCGCGATCGCCACGGCCGCACTGCTGTCCGGCTGCAACTCGCTGTACAGCGAGGGCGCGACAGCCGGCGCCGGTATCGCGGGCGCCGCGATCGCCTCCAAGGTCACCAACAACGCCGCCGTCGCGACGGGCATCGGTCTCGGCGCCGTCGCCGGCGCGCGTGCGGGTGTCCAGTACACGCAGCGCGTCGCACACCGTTACACACAGGAACAGATCGCGAAGGCCGCCGGCCCGCTCGACGTGGGCGGCGTCGCGCCGTGGTCGACGCACCACTCGTTCCCGATCGAGGACGACGAGCAGGGTCGCGTGACGGTCAGCCGGATGATCAGTGTCGGCCCGCTCGACTGCAAGGAAATCGTGTTCGCGGTCGACACGCCCGCGAAACCCGACAAGGCCGCGCAATCGGCGTTCTACGTCGCCACGATCTGCCGCGACGGCCCCGTGTGGAAATGGGCGTCGGCCGAGCCGGCGACCGAACGCTGGGGCGCGCTGCAATGAGCGTCGCGCTCCGTATCGCGGCCATCGGCGCACTGTGCGCGGCGACGGCCACGCTGTCGGGCTGCGGGTCGGTCGGTGCAGCGAGCGGCGCACTCGCCGGCGCGGCGACGGGCCTCGTCACCGCGAATCCGGCGGTCGGCGTCGGCGTCGGCATTGCCGTGCAGGCCGCGACCGACGAAGCCGTCAACCGCACGATGAAGCAGCTCCATCAGAAACAGCAGGACGCGATCGCGAAGGTGGTCGGCAGCCTGGCCGTCGGCGAAGTGAAGCCGTGGAAGGTGAAAAACACGCTGCCGCTGGAAAACGGCGAAGGCGAGGTGCGCGTCGCGCGCGCTTACTCGACGCCGCTCGCGCTGTGCAAGGAATTCGCGTTCTCGGTGAAGGACGGCAACAAGGCCGACTGGTATTTCGCGAATGCCTGCCAGCAAGGCACGCACTGGAAGTGGGCGTCGGCGGAACCGGCGGTCGATCGGTGGGGGAATTTGCAGTAAGCAGCCCCGCTGCCCCGGACTTCGCACGAACCCCCATCACCCTGCCCTCGATTCCGGCAGACAATGCATCGTCCGGATTCCGGACAATCGATCCGGCTCAGCGGACGGCTTTCCCGATCAGATCGCTCAGATAGCGCTCCAGCACGCTGAACCGGACGATCGACGCATTCCGCCACGTCGGATGCGGACTCGCCGCGGCCCTGACGTCGACCGGCAAATCATCCCTCAGCCACATCTCCGGAACGTGCAGCCTGGTGTACGTCCCGCCCGCGATTTCCTCAAGAACCATGTGTCCGCACCACGGATATTCGTGGAACGAACCGGATAGCGTTCGGACGAACATGAGGGCACGCTCCCCGACTTGCAGCGGTACGTTACCCCAGGTCGGTGGACCGCCGACGAACTCGATCTCTGCCCCGAGATGGTCCTGTGTGATGCACTTTCCAGTGGAATAGATGTGCTCGACCTTCGCACGAAAAACTTGCGGGCGCGGAGAATCGAGAACGGCTATGAGCACCAGATCGAACGTTTCCGCCGCGACGGTATAAAGCCCCTGCTTCTCGCTCATGGGTGCCTTTGGGATCGTTGACGAGGTACGAAGGCATCGAATCAGCGACGCAATCGCAGGGATTCGTTGCGCCAGCCTCCGGCCTCTTTCCTGTCAGCGCATCAGCGATGCGCATCTCCGGCAGATGTCCCGGCCGCAACGCACACAGCGTCCTGCTACGCCAACGAACCCGGCGCCACGGATAGGCCGCGTTCGCATTGACTCGAAGCGATCGAATGAAACCGCGAAACCGGCATTCGGGCGACATGCGCCCGAATGCCTCGCCGACTTCAGGACTCGACGTCCTCGAGACTGAAAATCTCCGTCTGGTCGTTGTACGAGAAGATCTCGCCGTAACGGCCCCAGTCGATCACCGCGTCGAGCGTCTCCTCGGCGGCGCCGTCCGACAGGAAATCCTCCAGCTCCTGCTCGAAGCGCACGCGCGGCGCACGATGCCCCGGGCGTTCGTTCAGCACCTTCTTGATCCGCGCCGCGAGCGGCACGTGCTTCAACAGGTGATCCGCGAACATCAGCTTGCGCTCCTGCGTGCCGAATTCCGCGAACACGCGTCCCGGCGGCGTCAGGAACACGTCGCCTTCGCGCACATCGGCAAAGCCGAGGTACTGCAGCACTTCCGCGATCGGGAACAGGTCGTCGACCTCCAGATGCAGCGTGCGCGCGATTTCCGGCATGTCCGCGCGGCCATGGTACGGCGCCATCGCGAGCGTCTCGATCAGGCCGGCCATCAGGTTGGTCGACACCTGCGGCAGCCAGCTGCCGAGTTCCAGCCCCTTCTTCGTCGCCTCGCCGGTCTGGCGGGCGGTCATCTTCGCGTAGATGTCGTCGACCAGCTTGCGGAACGCCGGGTCGAGCCGGTTGCGCGGATGCTTGAACGGCACCTTGATCTCGGCGATCACGCGGCCCGGATTCGACGACAGCACGAGGATCCGGTCGCACATGAACACCGCTTCCTCGATGTTGTGCGTGACGATCAGCACCGACTTGATCGGCATCCGGCCCTGCGTCCACAGGTCGAGCAGGTCGGTACGCAGCGTCTCGGCGGTCAGCACGTCGAGTGCCGAGAACGGCTCGTCCATCAGCAGGATCGTCGGATCGACGACGAGCGCGCGCGCAAAGCCCACGCGCTGGCGCATGCCGCCCGACAGCTCGCGCGGGTACGCGTTTTCGAAGCCGTCGAGACCGATCAGGTCGATCGCGGCGAGCGCACGCTCGCGCCGCTCGCGCGCGCCGACACCGAGCGCCTCGAGACCGGCTTCCACGTTCTGCAACACGGTGAGCCACGGGAACAGCGCGAAGGTCTGGAACACCATCGCGACGCCTTCGGCCGGGCCGGTCAGCGGCTTGCCGAGATAGGTCACTTCACCGCCGGTCGGCTCGATCAGCCCGGCGATGATCCGCAGCAGCGTCGACTTGCCCGAGCCGGAGCGGCCAAGCAGCCCGACGATCTCGCCCTCGCGCAGCGACAGGTTCGCATCGTCGAGCACGAGCAGTTCGCCCTGCGTCTTGTTGAAGCCGCGACAGACGTGATCGACGCGCAGGATTTCCTCACCGAGGCGCGGCGGCTGGTTCGTCTGGACGGGGGCGTTTACAGCATTCGGATTGTGCATCGCGTTTCGCTCTCAATCGGTCTCAGTCGAGCCGCAGCTTCGCTTCCGCGAAGGCATACAGCGGACGCCACAGCAGGCGGTTGAACAGGGTGACGAACAGGGACATCACGGCGATGCCCAGGATGATCTTCGGAAAATCGCCAGCGGCGGTGGTCTGCGCGATATAGGCACCGAGGCCGTGCGCCTCGATCTTGGTATTGCCCCACTGCACGGCTTCCGACACGATGCTCGCGTTCCACGCGCCGCCCGATGCGGTGATCGCACCGGTCACGTAGTACGGGAAGATGCCGGGCAGGATCGCCTGCCGCCACCACTGCCAGCCACGGATGCGGAAGTTCGTCGCCGCTTCGCGATAGTCGTTCGGATAGGACGTTGCGCCGGCGATCACGTTGAACAGGATATACCACTGCGTGCCGAGCACGATCAGCGGCGACAGCCAGATATCGGCGTTCAGGTGGAAGCGCGCGATCACGATCACGAACGCCGGGAACAGCAGGTTGGCCGGGAACGCGGCGAGGAACTGCGCCAGCGGCTGCAGCTTCTCGGCGAGCCGCGGGCGCAGCCCGATCCACACGCCGATCGGCACCCAGATCACCGATGCGATCGCGATCAGCACGACCACGCGCAGCAGCGTGATGAGCCCGAGCACGAGCACATGGCCGACCTCGGCCATCGTCACGCCGGTCGACACGAAGCTGATGACGCGCCACACGATATAGGCCGTGCCGATCAGCACGAGGATCGCCCACGCGATGTCGACCGTGCGTGACGCCTTCTTCTCGACTTTCGGCAGCGAGAAGCGCATCGCACCCGACAGCGGCAGGCGCAGCGGAATCCGCGCGGCCTTCGCGAAGAACCAGCCGGCCGGCACGAGCAGTTGATGAATCAGGCGCGTGCGGCGCACGAGGTCGAGCAGCCAGGATTGCGGCGCATCGCCCGACGCGGTGTTCTCCATCCGGAACTTGTCGGCCCATGCGATCAGCGGGCGGAACAGGAGTTGGTCGTACGCGACGATCACGACCGTCATCGTGAGGATCACCCAGCCGATCGCACCGAGGTTCTTGTCCGAGATCGCCTGCGCGAGATACGCGCCGACGCCCGGCAGCGTGATGGTCTGGTTGCCGACGGTGATCGCCTCCGACGCGACGACGAAGAACCAGCCGCCCGACATCGACATCATCATGTTCCAGATCAGGCCCGGCATCGAGAACGGCACCTCGAGCTTCCAGAAGCGCTGCCACGACGTCAGGTGGAAACCGCGCGACACTTCGTCGAGGTCGCGCGGCACCGTGCGCAGCGACTGGTAGAAGCTGAACGTCATGTTCCACGCCTGGCTCGTGAAGATCGCGAAGATCGCCGCGAGCTCGGCGCCGAGCACGCGGCTCGGGAACAGCGCGAGGAAGAACGTGACGGTGAACGAGATGAAGCCGAGCACCGGCACCGACTGCAGGATGTCGAGGATCGGGATCAGCACCATGCCCGCACGCCGGCTCTTGGCCGCGAGCGTGCCGTAGACGAGCGTGAACACGAGCGACGCGACCATCGCGGCGAGCATCCGCAGCGTGGTGCGCAACGCGTATTCGGGCAGGTTCGACGGGTCGAGCGAGATCTTCTGCGTCTGCAGGGTGCCGATCGGCGCCATCGTTTCGTGGAAACCGACGACCGCCATCGCGATCAGGCAGATGATCAGCGGAAACGCGATGAAGTCCCACCGGTTCGGCAGAACGCGCCACGCGGACGCATTGGCGGTCCGGTTCGGATTGAAGAATCCGACGTCCATCAGGCGCCCTCCCCGGTAAGGCCGAACGAAGCCGGCAGTCGATGTTGATTCATGGCAAAGCGCACGGATGCGGTAATTCGATTGACTGACGATCGCGCGCGAGCGCGAGGCGCCGTGCGTGCGTGCGCTGCCGCGCCCCGACGAGTCGGCCCGCGACGGCACGACACTACACCAACCTGTATTTCAGGTACAACCGTCCGGGAACGGCGCAGGCGGCGCACGGATCGTGCCTGGCGCGCGGGCGGATGGCGGGTGCGCGGTTCGAGCAGCCCGGCCGCAGTCCTTCGGCCGGCATGCAGGCCCGAATTATGCCGTGATCCGGCCCGGCCGGGAACCCGCCAGCCGCACACGCGCGCAAACCCTGTCCAGCGTCACCAGCCGGATACGACTATGCGGGTATGATCGGGGCTGGCCCTTGGGGTCGGTGGCGGCCGTTCTGATGGCAACGCATGCGCGTTCCTTCTGTCAGCAGGCCCTGGGGATCGATCGACGAGCGGGAGGAAAGGGAATGGCAGGAAACTTGGTGATCGTCTGCCGCGATCAGGATGCCGACGCGTTCTATGAACTGATGCAGGAGTACGGGTCGTTCCAGACGCGGCTGTCGTCGACGGCGTGGTACCTGAACATGAACGTCGTGCCTGAATCGCTGCAGGAGGAAATCCTGGAGCGCCTCGGCCGGTACACGACCGTCTACATCTTCGAGGCCACCACCGTGACCTACAACACCATCGACAGCAACGCGGCCGAGACGCTCGGCACGCTGTTCGAATGATGCCGCGCGGCGCCAGCCCGGCCGGGTTGGCGCCGCAGCCGCTTATGCGGCCTGTGCGTGGGGCTCGTCCTTCGGCACGACCTCGAACGGGAACGTCATCGAGACGCGCAGGCCGCCTTCGGGGCGGTTGCCGATGTCGCACGCCCCACCCAGCCTGAGTACGAGCCGCTCGACGATCGCGAGCCCGAGCCCGCTGTGGCCGTTCCCGCCGCGCGCGGGGTCGAGCCGCACGAACGGCCGCGTCGCCGCCGCGAGGTCGCGCGGCGCGATCCCGCCGCCGCTGTCGCTGACCGACAGCACGTAGCCGGCCGGCGTACGCGCCGTCTCCACCAGCACGGGCGGCGCACCGTACGCATGCGCGTTGTCCAGCAGGTTCGACAGGATCCGGTCGAGCGTCGCCGTCGGCAGCCGGAAGCCCGGATCGGCGTCGAGCCGGGTCTGGACCGTCGGCGCGTTCGGCGCGACCGCGCGATAGCTGCGCGCGATCCGCTCGCACGCCTGATCGACCGGCACCGGCTCGCTGCGATCGGAGCCGCCGTGTGCAAACACCAGGAATTGATCGACGATGTGCGACATCGAATCGACGTCGCGCACCACCCCGTCGCGCAACCGGACGTCGTCCATCATTTCCGCCCGCAGCCGCATCCGCGCAAGCGGCGTGCGCAGGTCGTGTGCCACGCCGGCCAGCATCACCGCCCGGTCGCTCTCGGCCTGCGACACCTGTTCCACCATCTGGTTGAAGCCATGCGTGAGCTGGCGCAGCTCGCGCGGGCCGCGCTCGCGCAGCGGCGGCACCGGCTGGCCGCGGCCGAAGCGCGCGACCGCACGTGCGAGCGACCGCAGCGGCTGCTGCAGCTGCCAGGCCGCGAACAGCGCGGCGATCACGCCCGCCGAGAAGATCGTGCCGAGCCACAGCAGCATCCGGTCGAGCGAGCGCGGCGGCCGCAGCGGCTGCACCGGCACCACGATCCAGTTGCGGTCGGTCGGCTCCTTCACCCACAGCACGGGCGGATGGCCGGGCGCGCCGATCTCGACGCGCGTGCCGGGCGGCATCCGCTCGCTCACGTCGTCGCGGAACCGCTTGAGCGCCGCCGGCAGGTTCGACGGATCGCCATTCGGCACGTCGGCGCTACCCGGCGTCACGAGCCGCACACGCGACGGCAACGGCTGGTCGGGCGTGCGCTCGACGTGCTGGCGCACCGCGTCGACCAGGAACGCGGCCTCTTCGACCGCGTAGCGCGTCTGCATCTGGCTGCGCTCGAGCCGCATCGCGAAAAACCACGCGAAATGCGACAGGAGCAGGACACCGATGACGAGCAGCGCCAGCCGCCCGAACAGTGAATCAATGGGCTTGCGCATGGGCCTCGCCGTCGGGCACGAACACATAGCCGCGCCCGCGGACCGTCTGGATGAAGCGCGGCGTCGACGGATCCGTTTCGAGGATGCGGCGCAGACGCCATACCTGGACGTCGATGCCGCGGTCGGTACCGTCGTACTCGGGCCCGTGCAGCAGCTCGAGCAGCCGCTCGCGCGTGAGCGTGCGCAGCGCATGGTTCACGAAGATCTTCAGCAGCGCGAATTCGCTGCTCGACAGCGTGGCCGGCTTGCCGTCGACCGACAGCGTGCGCGCCTGGAAGTCGAGCACGAAGCGGCCGAACGCGAACGGCTCGCGCTGTTCGGGCGCTGCCGCCGACGGCGTCGCGCGGCGGCGGCGCAGCACGGCCTGCACGCGCGCGAGCAGCTCGCGCGGGTTGAACGGCTTGCCGAGGTAGTCGTCCGCGCCGAGCTCGAGCCCGACGATGCGGTCGACGTCGTCCGCACGCGCGGTCAGCATGATCACGGGGATGTCGTCGCCGGCCGCGCGCAGCTGGCGCAGCGCGGTCAGGCCGTCGACGCCCGGCATCATCAGGTCCAGCACGATCAGGTCGGGCCGCTCGCGCTCGAGGCGCTTCTCGAGCGTGGCCGCGTCGTGCAGCACGGACACTTCCATCCCCTGGCGCACGAGGTAGTCGCGCAGCAGGTCTCGGAGTTCTTGGTCGTCGTCGACGATGAGGATCTGGGTAGTCATGGCTCGAAGTTTACCGCGCGAGGGCGGAGTCAAAGAACGAAACAAAGGGACGAAAGGGTTACTGCGGGTTACGGCGCAAGGGAACTGTAATGCGCGGTAACCCGGCCACCGCCCCACGTAACACCTGCCGGGGCCCGCATCGCTAACCTGCGTCTTACCGGATGCGGTACACGGCTTGCCCGGTACCGCATCGCCGGACCCTTTGGATACAAGGAGTTTCTGAAATGTATAAGAAGACTTCCCGCGTGGCCATCGCGGCCGCCACCGTGCTCGCTCTCGCATTCGGCACCGCGCACGCCGCGCAGCCCAACGACATGCCGCCTCCGGGCGGCCCCGGCGCCCACCAGATGCACGGCGGGCACGACGGCGGCCCGTTCGGCGTGATCATGAAGCTGCACGACCAGCTGAAGCTCAACGCGTCGCAGGAACAGCAATGGCAGACGGCCATCAAGACGATGAAGCAGAACCGTGATGCGATGCGCAAGAGCCACGAGCAGATGCGCGAGCAGTTCAAGGCGCAGCAGAACCAGCCGATTCTCGACCTGAACGCGATGCACACCGCCCGCCAGCAGGCCGAGCAGCAGAACGCGCAACTGCGCGAGCAGACGTCCGCCGCATGGCTCGCGTTCTACAACGGGCTGAACGACCAGCAGAAGACCACGGTCAGCACGGCGCTCAAGCAGCAGTTCGCGAAGATGGAACAGCGCCACGAGAAGATGAAGGAGCGCTGGGAGCAGCATCGCGCGGCCAAGGCCGCGTCGGCGCCGGCGCAGTAAGCCGGCGGGCCGCTCCGTGGAGCGGCATCGAAGGGGACGCGGGCACCGGCCCGCGTCCCCTTTTTGCGTTTCAGGCGACGTCGAACAGCAGCACCTCGGCCGCCCGGCCGCGCGCGAACGCCACCGCGTCCACGCCGCCGATCCGCGCGCCGTCGCCCGCGGCCAGCGCGCGACCGTTCACCTCGACGTCGCCGCGCACCACATGCACATAGGCGCGGCGCCCGGCCGGTACGTCGAACGCCGTCGCCTCGTCGCCGTCGATCAGCCCCGTAAAGATGCGGGCGTCCGCACACATCGGCAGCGCGCCGTCGCGACCATCCGGCGCCGCGACGAGCCGCAGCCGGCCGCGTTTCTCGTCGTCGGCGAAGCGCGTCTGCACGTAGCCGGGCCGGCCGCCCGACCCGGCCGGCGCAAACCAGATCCGCAGCAGGTGCAACGGCTCGTCACACGATGCATTGGTTTCGCTCAGCATCACGCCGGAGCCGGCGCTCATGCGCTGCACGCCGCCCGCGCGGACGATCGCCCCGTTGCCGAGGCTGTCGCGATGCGCGAGCGCACCGTCGAGCACGTAGGTGACGATTTCCGCGTCCCGGTACGGCCGCATCCCGTAGCCGCGGGTCGGCGCGATGCATTCCTCGTTCAGTTCGCGCAACGCGCCGAAGACCGGCGGCCCGCCCGGGCCGGACGCTCCGGGAAAGCTGTGAAGGAATTCGTGCCAGCCCTGGCTGCGCTGGTCGCGATCGGCGGCGCGGCGAATCTGGAACATGGGACGGACACTCCGTGAGATGCGTTGTTGTGGCATGCCGCCACTGTATGGGTGTGCCAATCGCGCCACAATCCGCCGCCTGCGCACCGCATCGTTGCACCTGCGAATGCAATCAATGCAATGTCCATTGCAAATACGATGATTGTCGCAACAACCGGATCAATGCGTCGAAGAATCGATCGGTCGGCCCGGATTGCCGGTTTGCGGGTATCGCGTTCGGGTAAAATACCGCCCTTTTGGCGTTCGCCGTTCCGGTGGCCGCCATCGCCAGAGCGCCGATCGGCGAATTTTGGCCGTCTAGAATACGCCGCGGCGCCCGGTTCGACCGGCCGCGAGCGCTCCCGGAAAGTCAGCAACAGAAGGATGGAAATGAAGAAGGCCGCCCTGTGCGCCGCCCTCGCCCTCATGGCGGGCAGCGCCTTCGCGAAGGAGTGGAAGACCGTGCGGATCGGCGTCGACGCCAGCTACCCGCCGTTCGAGTCGACCGCGCCGAGCGGCGAGATCGTCGGTTTCGACGTCGATCTCACCAAGGAAATCTGCAAGCGGATCAACGTGAAATGCGTGTGGGTGGCGCAGGATCTCGACGGAGTCATCCCGGCGCTGAAGGCGAAGAAGTACGACGTCATCGTGTCGTCGCTGACCGTCACGGACAAGCGCCGCGAACAGATCGACTTCTCCGACAAGGTCTATGACGCGCCGGCGCGGATGATCGCGAAAACCGGCTCGCCGCTGCTGCCGACGATCGCCTCGCTGAAGGGCAAGCGCGTGGGCGTCGAGCAGGGCTCGACGCAGGAAACCTACGCGAAGACCTACTGGGAGCCGCAGGGCGTGACGATCATTCCTTACCAGAACCAGGACCAGGTCTACGCCGATCTCGGCTCGGGCCGCCTCGACGCGACGCTGCAGGACGAGCTGCAGGCCGACTACGGCTTCCTGCGCACGCCGCGCGGCAAGGGTTTCGCGTTCGCCGGGCCGGAAGTGAAGGATCCGAAGACGATCGGAGACGGCACCGCGATCGGCCTGCGCAAGGAAGATACGGACCTGAAGCTCAAGATCAACAAGGCGCTGGCCGACATGCACAAGGACGGCACGTACGACCGGCTGTCGCACAAGTATTTCGCGTTCAGCGTCTATTCGGCTTCGGCCCGCTGAGCGACGAAAAGAAGAGACAACGGATGCGGGGGCGGCCCCGTATCCGCGCAGTACAGGCAGTCAACCACGCGCCGCCCGCCCCCCCCTTGCCCGCCGCTCGCGCGGCGGGCGGGCCCGGCACCGACGCCGGGGCGGACGGTCATGATACGTACGGGGCGTTCCGCGCAGCTTGGCGGGCGCGTCTTTCGCGGCGCACCGCGTGCGCCCTAAAGGACCACACCAGGGACCACTCAATGTTTCTACAAGGTTACGGCCCGCTGATCCTCGCTGGCACCTGGCAAACCGTCAAACTGGCGGTGCTTTCGCTTGCGCTGTCGTTCCTGCTGGGCCTGCTCGGCGCGGGCGCGAAGCTGTCGCGCAACCGCTTCACGAGCGGTGTCGGCACCGTCTACACGACGCTGATCCGCGGCGTGCCCGACCTCGTGCTGATGCTGCTGCTGTTCTACAGCCTGCAGATCTGGCTGAACATGGCGACCGACGCGCTCGGCTGGGACCAGATCGACATCGACCCGTTCCTCGCCGGCGTGCTCGTGCTCGGCTTCATCTACGGCGCGTACTTCACCGAGACGTTCCGCGGTGCGTTCCTGTCGGTGCCGCGCGGCCAGCTCGAGGCCGGCAGCGCGTACGGGATGACGAACTGGCAGGTGTTCACGCGGATCATGTTCCCGCAGATGATGCGCTTCGCGCTGCCGGGGATCGGCAACAACTGGCAGGTGCTCGTGAAGTCGACCGCACTCGTGTCGATCATCGGCCTGGCCGACGTCGTGAAGGCGTCGCAGGACGCCGGCAAGGGCACGCTGCGGTTCTTCTTCTTCACGCTGATCGCGGGGGCCGTCTACCTCGCGATCACGACGATCTCGAACTTCGTGCTGATGTGGCTCGAAAAGCGCTACTCGACCGGCGTCCGCAAGGCTGACCTATGATCGACCTCATCCAAGAATACTGGCGCAACTATCTCTTCACCGACGGCTACCGCATCACCGGTGTCGCGATCACGCTGTGGCTGCTGGTCGTGTCGATCGGCCTCGGCTTCTGCCTGTCGGTGCCGCTCGCGGTCGCGCGCGTGTCGAAGAAGAAGTGGCTGTCGGGCGCCGTGTGGCTCTACACGTACGTGTTCCGCGGCACGCCGCTCTACGTGCAGCTGCTGCTCTGCTACACGGGCCTCTACAGCCTGCAGGTCGTGCGCGGCACGCCGATGCTCGACGCGTTCTTCCGCGACGGGATGCACTGCACGCTGCTCGCGTTCACGCTGAACACCTGCGCGTACACCACCGAAATCTTCGCCGGCGCGATCAAGGCGACTTCCTACGGCGAGATCGAAGCCGCGCGCGCGTACGGGATGTCCTCCTTCACGATGTACCGCCGCGTGATCCTGCCGTCGGCACTGCGCCGCGCGCTGCCGCTGTACAGCAACGAAGTGATCCTGATGCTGCACGCGACCACCGTCGCGTTCACGGCGACCGTACCGGACATCCTGAAGATCGCCCGCGACGTGAACTCGGCGACCTACATGTCGTTCCATGCGTTCGGCATCGCCGCCCTGCTCTATCTCGTGATCTCGTTCACGCTCGTCTGGCTGTTCCGCCAGGCCGAGCGCCGCTGGCTCGCGTATCTGCGCCCGCAAGGCAAGTAAGTTTTCGCAGGACTATTGATGAATTCCCAGACTCAAAAGCTTTTCGTCGACGATCTGCACAAGCGGTACGGCGACAACGAGGTGCTCAAGGGCGTATCGCTGAAGGCGAACTCGGGCGACGTGATCAGCGTGATCGGCTCGTCGGGCTCCGGCAAGAGCACGATGCTCCGCTGCATCAACTTCCTCGAGCAGCCGAACGCCGGCCGCATCGTCGTCGACGGCGAGGAAGTGCGCACCACGAAGGACAAGACCGGCGCGCTGCGCGCGGCCGATCCGAAGCAGCTGCAGCGCGTGCGCACCAAGCTGTCGATGGTGTTCCAGCACTTCAATCTCTGGTCGCACATGAACGTGATCGAGAACGTCATGGAAGCGCCCGTGAACGTGCTCGGCATCCCGAAGAAGGAAGCCGAGGAACGTGCGCGCACGTATCTCGAGAAAGTCGGCCTCGCGCCGCGCGTCGAAAAGCAGTATCCGTCGCACCTGTCGGGCGGCCAGCAGCAACGCGTGGCCATTGCGCGCGCGCTGGCGATGCATCCGGACGTGATGCTGTTCGACGAGCCGACTTCCGCGCTCGACCCGGAGCTGGTGGGCGAAGTGCTGAAGGTGATGCAGAAGCTGGCCGAGGAAGGCCGCACGATGATCGTCGTCACGCACGAGATGGGCTTTGCGCGCAACGTGTCGAACCACGTGATGTTCCTGCACCAGGGCCGCGTCGAGGAAGAAGGCGTGCCGTCCGAGGTGTTCGCGAACCCGAAGAGCGAGCGCCTGCGCGGGTTCCTGTCGGGCAGCCTCAAGTAACATCGCATGCAGCACGCCACGCGTCGCGACGCGTGAACGGGCGCCCCACGGTTCGCCGCGCGGCGCCCGTTTTGCATTGACGCGGCGTTATGCGGCGTCGACCGGCGCGGCGTCGGCGAACGCGCGCAACTCGTCGCCCGCGAGCCGGTAACGCACCCATTCGCTCTGCGGCGCCGCACCGACGCTCTCGTAGAAGCGGATCGCCGGCTCGTTCCAGTCGAGCACGCTCCACTCGAAACGCCCGCAGCCCGACTCCACCGCGATCCGCGCGAGCGCCTTCAAGAGCCGCAGCCCGGCGCCCGCGCCGCGAAAACGCGGTGACACGTACAGATCCTCGAGATACAGCCCCTGCCGGGCGAGCCACGTCGAATACGAGAAGAAATACACGGCGAAGCCAGCCGGCTCGCCGTCGACCTCGCAGATCAGCGCGCGCGCCGGCGAGCCTTCGCCGAACAGGCTGCGCTCGAGCGACGCGGGCGTCGCGATCACCTCGTGTTCCGCCTTCTCGTAGATGGCCAGCTCGGTAATGAAACGCAGGATCTGCGGCACGTCGGCGACGGTGGCGGAACGGATGTCGATTTGCACGATTTGAGCCCTCCTACGGCCCGGACTTGAAACGGAAAGCGGCGCCGCGCACCCGCGCTGGCGCCAATCAGATCGTCATGCTACGTTCATGCTGCTCCTGCAGGAAGTGCAGTTTCTTCATCCAGACCTGAACATGATGCATCCCGATCTGCGCCGCCTCGACCTGAACCTGCTGCTCGTGTTCGACGCGCTGTACCGCCACCGGTCCGTCGCCGCGGCCGCGCACGAGCTCGCGTTGAGCCCGTCCGCCCTGAGCCACGCGCTCGCGCGGCTGCGCGACGCGATCGGCGATGCGCTGTTCGTGCGCCTCGGCAACGAGATGCAGCCGACCGTGCGCGCCGACGACATCGCCACCTGGGCCGGCGACGCGCTCGACGCGATGTCGAAGGGGCTCGCCCGCGCGCGCCGCTTCGATCCCGCGCAAAGCGACCGCACGTTCGTATTCGCGGCGACCGACTACACGGCATTCGCGGTGCTGCCGGCATTTCTCGCGCGTATCCAGCATGTCGCGCCACAGTTGCGGATCCGCGTCGTCCATTCCGACCGGAAGATCTCGGTCGACGAACTCGCGGCCGGCCGCATCGATTTCGCGCTCGGCTACCACGAGGAATCGGCGGCCGACGCGCCGGGCATCGAGGACTTCGACTGGTTCTCCGACGACTACGTCGTGATCGCGAGCGCCACGCATCCGGACATCCATCGGCGGCTGACGCTCGACCAGTACCTGGCGGCACGCCACGTGGTCGTCACGCCGTGGAACGAGTCGCGCGGCGTCGTCGACCACGTGCTCGACCGGCTCGGCCTCGCGCGGCAGGTCGCCGTGCAGCTGCCGAGCGTGCTGGCCGCGCCGTTCGTGATCGCCGAATCTGCATTCCTGATGACCCTGCCGAACCGCGCCGCGCAGGCGCTGCGGCACGCGGCGCCGATCCGCATCTTTCCCGCGCCGTTCGAGATCCCCCGCTACACCGTGAAGGTCTACTCGCACGCGAAGCATGCGCGCACCGATGCGCATCGCTGGATTCGCGCGCAGTTGCTCGACGCGAGGCCGGCCACCGCCTGACCGGCACACGTTGGTACACCGCGCTGCGCGTTGCCTGGCAAGCGCTACAGGCTGCGGCCGACGACGTCCGGCAACCGCCCGGACATTACGAAATACTTACCAATTCCTCGTATTTGGCGCTTACGCCCGCGCCCCCTGCAACGTCAATAGTGGCAATCCTTGACCCCTGTTTGCGAAATTCGTGTCTCCCTTGCGGGACAAGGGTTTTCCGTTAATTGCAAACCCTTGCCCCACCTGTTGCGCACCGTGTTGCATGGCAATTTGACGACAGGTGTTAGTCAAACAACGATTTCCATCGCCACAAAATTGTATTTTTGCTAAATTAGTAACCAAAGTAGCAAAACGAAGTTCGTGAAATGTAGTTTAGCTTCACGACACTACAAGGAGACCCCGCAGGCCGACCCGGCTGCGCGGGACCGCTCAACGGTTTTCCGTCCGCTTGCCCGCGTGCTGCGCTTACCGGCCCTGCACGAGGTCTCCCTGGTTATCCCGCTTTTGCCCGGCGCTCGCGCTCCGGGCATCTCGTGCAGTCTGGGTTGACTTTTTGACAGGGTATGGAGGAGATGATGAAGAAAGCTTTGGTCGCGGCCGCGCTGATGGCTGCTGGGGTGGTGACGGCGCACGCGCAGAGCAGCGTCACGCTGTATGGCCGCCTGGATGCCGGCATCGAGTACATGAACGGCCTGCAAAACGGCCACCAAGTGCGCGCGGAAAGCGGCGACTGGGGCACGAGCCTCTGGGGCTTGAAGGGCACCGAGGACATCGGCGGCGGCAACAAGGTCCTGTTCCACCTCGAAGGCGCGTTCAACACGATGACGGGCGGCTTCAGCGGCTCGATCTGGGATCGTTATGCGACGGTCGGCATCTCCAACGACCGCTACGGTACGCTGCTGTTGGGTCGCGAGCTCGCGATCGCCAACGGCGTGTGGGACTTCGACCCGTTCGGCCAGTCGGCCTGGTCGACGGCATCGCTGGTGCGCGGCCGCAACTGGAACAAGACCAGCAACAACGTGTCGTACCAGTCGCCGCAGTTCTACGGCCTCGACTTCTACGGCCAGTTCTCGTTCTCGAACTCGACCAGCTTCAACGGCAACACGACGGCCGGCCAACCGGGCCGTGCAGCCGGCGCACAGGTCACCTATACGAATTCGCTGTTCCAGTTGCGCGGCATCTACGACGAAACGCGCGACAGCAATGGCCGCTTCTCGGACGTGTTCAACTACTCGCGTGAATACTTCGCGGGCGTGAACGTGTTCCTCGGCCAGTTCAAGGTGCAAGCGGCCTACCAGGCATCGCGCGCGGACGGCAGCGGCGGCCCGGCAGTGAACGCCGGCGTGACGGGCACCCAGCAGGTCTGGGGCGGCGTGACGTGGCAGGCAACGCCGGCAGCGGCGCTGATCGCGGCCGTGTATCACGTGAACGCGAACCACGGCGGCGGCAACGCGAACATCTACACGCTCGGCGGCTCGTACAACATCTCGAAGCGCACGCTGTTCGACCTGCAGGTTGCGACGGTGCGCAACAGCAAGAACGCCAACTTCGGCCTGAACGCGAACGGCGCCGGTACGGCCGTGTCGACGGGCAACCCGAATCCGGGCGGCAGCCAGACCGGCGTCTACGCGGGTATCCAGCACCTGTTCTGATCAGGCGCCGTTCTCAAAGAATCGATTCAACGACGTTTTCCACGCTGCTGCGAGAGGCGCGTATCGGTGCGGTACCCAACCGGGTATCGCACCGTTTTTTATTGGCGGGCCGCCTTTGCGCGGCCCGTTGACGAAGGCCGCGCTCAGACGGCCGCTTCGTTCTCTTCGCCGGTGCGGATGCGGATCACGCGCTCGACGTCCGACACGAAGATCTTGCCGTCGCCGATCTTGCCGGTGCGCGCCGCGCCGATCACCGCGTCGATCACCTGGTCGACCTGCGCTTCCGCGACGACCACCTCGATCTTCATCTTCGGCAGGAAGTCGACGACGTATTCGGCGCCGCGATACAGCTCGGTATGCCCCTTCTGGCGGCCGAAGCCCTTCACTTCCGTCACGGTCAGGCCCGTGAGACCCACTTCGGCGAGCGCTTCGCGGACTTCGTCCAGCTTGAACGGCTTGATGATGGCAGTGATGCGTTTCATGGTGGTTGTCCCCCAATGCTCGTTTGGATGAAAAATCGCGACCCCGATTGTAAGCCTGCGAGCCGCATGCGGCCCAGCACGGCTCAATCGAGACGTTCGGTAAAACGTGACGTGATCGGGTAGCGCCAGTCGCGCCCGAAGGCGCGATGCGTGACGCGAATGCCGATCGGCGCCTGGCGGCGCTTGTATTCGTTGATCTTGATGAGCCGCGTCACGCGTTCGACGTCGGCCTGCGCATAACCGGCCGCGACGATCTCGGCGAGCGGCCGATCCTCTTCCATGTACATCCGCATGATCGCGTCGAGCACGTCGTACGGCGGCAGGCTGTCCTGGTCGGTCTGGTTCTCGCGCAACTCGGCCGACGGCGCGCGGGTGAGGATCCGCTCGGGAATCACGTCGCGCAGCGGGTAGTCGGCCGTTTCATTGCGATAGCGGCAGAGCCGGTACACGAGCGTCTTCGCGAGATCCTTGATCACCGCGAACCCGCCGGCCATGTCGCCGTACAGCGTGCAGTAGCCGACCGCCATCTCGCTCTTGTTGCCGGTCGTCAGCACGATCGAGCCGAACTTGTTCGACAGTGCCATCAGCAGCGTGCCGCGAATGCGCGCCTGGATGTTCTCCTCCGTCGCGTCTTCCGCGCGGCCCGCGAACTCGCCCGCGAGCGATGCGCGGAAGGCATCGAACATCGGTGCGATCGCGATCTCGTCGTAGCGCACGCCGACGCGCCGCGCCATTTCCGCCGCGTCGGTGGTCGAGATGTCGGCCGTGAAGCGCGACGGCATCATCACCGCGCGCACGCGCTCGGGCCCGAGCGCATCGCATGCGACGGCCAGCACCAGCGCCGAATCGACGCCGCCCGACAGCCCGATCAGCACGCCCGGAAAGCCGTTCTTGCCGATGTAGTCGCGCACGCCCGTCACGAGCGCGCGGTACACCTGCGCGTCCGTCGACAGCTCGGGCGCGATCGCACCCGGCAGCGGCCGCGCGCCGTCGAATTCGACGATCGCGTGCCCTTCGTCGAACTGCGGCATCTTCGCGACGAGCGCGCCCTGCGCGTCGAGCACGAACGAGCCGCCGTCGAATACGAGCTCGTCCTGGCCGCCGACGAGGTTCACGTACACCATCGGCAGCGCGGTTTCGCGAATCCGCGCGCGCAGGATGTCGATGCGCACCGCTTCCTTGTTCATGTGGTACGGCGAGCCGTTCGGGATCAGCAGCACCTGCGCACCGGCCGCCTTCGCGATCTGCGCGGCCGATGCGTGCCACGCATCCTCGCAGATGATCACGCCGTATTTCACGCCGTTCAGCTCGAACACGAGCGGCTCGGCGTCCGTCGCAAAATAGCGCTTCTCGTCGAACACCTCGGCGTTGGGGAGATCCTGCTTGCGGTAGGTACCGACGATCTTGCCGCCGACGATCAGCGATACCGCGTTGTAGGTATCGACGGGCGGTACGCCGCGCTCGATCGGGCGGTTTGCATTACCATCGACGGCTGACGCGTGCGCGCCGTCGCCCGCGCCGCGCAGCGGATGGCCGACCAGCACCGCGAGCCCGTCGAACGCCTTCAGCGCATCGGCGAGCGCGTCGAGTGCCGAGGCCGCCGCCGCATAGAACGCGGGCCGCAGCAGCAGGTCTTCCGGCGGATAGCCGGACAGCGCGAGTTCGGGTGCGACCATCAGCTGCGCACCATCGTTGTGCGCGGCGCGCGCGGCCGCGACGATCCGCGCGACGTTGCCGGCGAAGTCGCCGACGGTGACGTTGATCTGGGCGAGAGCGAGTCGGGTCTTCATGGCGGGATCGGCGCAGCCCGGCGGCGCGCCCTGAACGGCTGACGAAATCGTCCCGGTGCGGGCCACGCAGGCCGTCGCATCCGGTGACACAGAACAGTACGGATTCACGCTTGAAACACGAACGCATCGATTATCGCACGGGCATCCTGTCGTCCCCCGCGGAGGTGCCGGCCGACGAATGGAACGCGCTGCTCGCCCGCGACGCGCAGCCGACGCCCTTCCTGCGCCACGAATTCCTCGACGCGCTGCACGTCGCGCGCTGCGCAGTCGACGATACCGGCTGGTCGCCGCACTTCGTCACGCTGACCGACGAGCGCACCGGCCGCCTCGCGGCCGCCGCACCCGTCTACGCGAAGCAGCATTCGTACGGCGAATACGTGTTCGACTGGGCCTGGGCCGACGCGTACCAGCGCAACGACCTGCCCTACTACCCGAAGCTGCTGTGCGCGGTGCCGTTCACACCCGTGCAGGGCACGCGCCTGCTCGCGGCCGACGACGACGCGCGCCGCCGGCTCGCGGCCACGCTGCTCGCGTTCGCCGAGCAGAGCGACGTGTCGTCGCTGCACGTGCTGTTCCCGACCGGCGACGAAGCGGCACTGCTCGAATCGATGGGGATGATGCTGCGTGAAGGCGTGCAGTTCCACTGGATCAACGACGGCTACCGTCACTTCGACGATTTCCTCGGCACGCTCGAGCAGAAGAAGCGCAAGAACATCCGCGCGGAGCGGCGCAAGGTGCACGACGCGGGCGTGACGTTCCGGCGGCTCACCGGCGACCAGATCACCGACGCCGACTGGCGTTTCTTCTCGCGCTGCTACCGGCAAACCTATCGCGAACACTATTCGAGCCCGTACCTGAACCTCGACTTCTTCCGCACGATCGGCGCGACGATGCCCGAGAACCTGCTGCTCGTGATCGCGGAAGCCGGCGGCCAGCCGATCGCGAGTGCGCTCGCCGTCTACCGGCGCGGCGAACACGGCGGCGGCACGCTGTACGGCCGCTACTGGGGTGCGGTCGAACACGTGCCGTGCCTGCATTTCGAAACGGCCTATTACCAGTTGCTCGAATTCTGCATCGAGGCCGGGCTCGACACGTTCGAAGGCGGCGCGCAGGGCGAACACAAGCTCGCGCGCGGCTTCCTGCCGACCGTCACGCACTCTGCGCACTGGCTCGCGCACCCGGCGTTCTCGGACGCCGTCGCGCGCTTTCTCGAACGCGAGACCGATCATATCCACGCATACGTCGACGAATTGCGCGAACACGATCCGTTCCGGCGCGGCACCGCGTAGCGTCATTACGCCCACCGGCCTGCGGCGAGACCACGACCGGCCTCGCCGCAAGCCATACGGCCGCGTCAGGTTCAGTGCGCGGCGAGCGTCACCGTCTGCGACAACGCCTGCGGATCGCGCGACGAAGCCGCCACCGACAGCCCGTAGCTGCCCGCCGCGATCCGCCACGCATGCTCATTCGCATCCCAGACCGCGAAGCGCTGCGCCGGCACCGCGACGCTGACGGTACGCGCCTCGCCCGGCTGCAGCGCAACCTTGGTCCAGCCGACGAGCCGCTTCGGCGGCTCGCCGAGCGACGCGGGCAGCGCCGCGTAGATCTGCACCGTCTGCGCCCCGGCTCGCGCGCCGGTATTCTTCACCGTCACGCCGACCGTCACGTTGCCCGCTGCATCGGCCTGCGCGGACATCGCCGACAAACCATACGTCGTGTACGACAGCCCGTAGCCGAACGGGAACAACGGTTCGATCGCCTTCGCGTCGAACCAGCGATAGCCATACGCGAGCCCTTCCGCATAGACGGTCTGCGTGCGCGCCGGATCGATCGTCGCCTGCGGCAGGTCGGCCTCCTGCTTCGGGAACGTCAGCGGCAGCCGGCCCGACGGGTTCGCGTCGCCGAACAGCAGGTCGGCGATCGCCTGACCGCCCTGCGCGCCCGGATACCACGCTTCGAGCACGCCATGCACGTTCGCGAGCCACGGCATCAGCACGGGGCTGCCGTTCTCGAGCACGACGATCACGCGCTTCGCCTTCGCCGCGACCGCGGCAATCAGCGCGTTCTGGTCGTATTGCTGGTTGTACGGATCGGCCTTCGCATCGGGCAGCGACAGGCTCGCGAGGTCGAGCCCTTCCGTCTGCCACTGCGTCGCGAACACGATTGCGACATCGGCCTGCGCGGCCGCGCTCGCCGCAGCATTCGCGTCGGTCCCGTCGAGATAGCTGACCGACGCGTTCGGCGCCTTCGCGCGAATCGCCGCGAGCGGCGCGGACTTGTACCAGGTCGCACAGCCGCCGAACAGCATGTCGGCCGGTTGCTGGCAGGACGTCACCGCATTGCCGTCGATCGCCGGCACCGCGCCCGAGCCGCCGCCCGACAGCACGCCCGCGTCCGCATGCCCGCCGATCACGACGACCGACTTCAGCGCGCCGGCCGCCAGCGGCAGCACCGGCTGCACATCGCCCGGCGCGGCCGCGTTCTTCAGCAGTACCGCGGATTGCCGCGCGATCGCGAGCGCATCGGCGTTGCCGGCCGCTTCGTCGATCGCGCCGCCCGGTTTCGGCGGCGCGTCCATCACGCCGATGCGGATCAGCGTGCGCAGCTTGCGCTGCACCATGTCGTTCAGCCGCGCGGCCGACACGCTGCCGGCCTGCAGCGCGGCACGCAACTTCGTGTTGAAGAACGAGCCGAGCGGCGCGTTGTTGTCGTCCGCCGCGCCCGGCTCCTCCTCGTCGAGCCCCGCCTGCACGGCCGCGACCGTCGAATGCGTCGCGCCCCAGTCCGACTGCACGACGCCTTTGAAGCCCCATTCGTTCTTCAGCACCGTGGTCAGCAGATACGGGTTCTCGCACGCATACACGCCGTTCAGCTTGTTGTACGAGCACATCACGTTGCCCGGCTGACCGTCCTTCACGCCGATCTCGAACGCGAGCAGTTCGGCCTCGCGCATGGTTCGCTCGTCGACGACCGAATCGATCGTCATCCGGTTGGTTTCCTGGTCGTTGAACGCGAAATGCTTGATCGTCGCGATCACCTTCTGCGCCTGCGTCGCCTGCGTGCGCGCGACGCTCAGCGTGCCTGCCAGCACCGGATCCTCGCCCATGTATTCGAACGTGCGGCCGTTGCGCGGCTCGCGCGCGAGATTCACGCCGCCGCCGAGCCCTTCCGCGAAGCCGAGCGCGCGCAACTCGAGCGCGATGCGCGTGCCGTAGGTGCCGGCCAGCGCCGGGTCCCACGTCGCGGCGAGCGCGACCGGCGCGGGCAGCGCGGTCACGCGCGCGTTCTTCACGTTCACGCCGCCTGCCGAATCAGCGCTGCTGACGGCCGGAATGCCGAGCCGCGGCACGCCCGGGATGTAGCTCGCGCCGTTCAGCGCGTCGGCCGGGAACGGGCCGCCCATGTCGAGCGCGGGCATGCCCGTGCCGTGTACGAGCTGCAGTTTCTCGTCGGTCGTCAGTTGCGCGACGAGCGCGGCCGCGCGCTGGTCGGCCGTGGCATCGGGGTCGGCCGGCGCGGCCGGGCTTGCGTGAATGTCGTCGCCGCCGCACGACGCGAGCAGCACCGTGAGCGCGCACGCGGACGCAATCGTCGAACACCGGAACAGCGAAGTTTTCATTGATCCTCCTGAATCGATCTGTTGTACTTGTCGCCAAACTCCAGCGTCCGAGTCTAAAAATCGACCGGTCACCATGCTTGACCGGCAGGAGCATGCGTTGACCTCTCGCAGCGGGGACAAACCCGAACGGCATGACGACAGGGAGACAGACATGGAGTTGCGACAGAAATCGGTATCCGTCCGGATCTACCGCTGGCTGTGCGAAGACGCGCGCGCGAACGGCATCGATCTCGCGCCGCTTTACGAGACGCTCGGCATCGGCCCGGCCGAGTTGGCGGACGACACGCGACGCGTCGCGGGCGACCGGCACGTCGCCGCGATGCAGCTGACGAGCGAATGGCCGCTGTCGTGGCATCGCCCGCCGCCGCAGGCCGTGCCGTGGCTCGTGCCGTTTCCGGAACTCGCGGGCGTCACGTGCAACGCGGCGACGCTGCGCGACGCGCTGCACGGCTACCTGCACTATCGCGAGCTGATCGGCAACGTCGACTGGGTCTTCGCGCACGACAACGGCGACGCGATCGCACTCGAGTACGTGAACGAAGGGGACGGTCGGCACGCGGGCAGCGCGTTCGCCAACCTCGCGATCCTTGCGGCGCTCGCGCGCCTGTACGATCCGCACGTGTACATCGACGACGCCGCATTCGCCGGCCGCGCGTTCGCACCCGCCGCCGCGTTGCGCGACATGCTCGGCGCGCCGGTGTCGTTCGACGCCGCGCACAACCGCCTCGTGCTGCGCTCCACGCGCTTCGACACGCCGTTCGAGCGCTACAACGCGCCGCTCGCCGGCATCCAGCGTCACGCGGCCGACACCGCACGCGAGCGCGTGCGCGCCCGCTCGACGTTCGGCTCGTCGGTCGAGCAATGCGTACGCGACTGGCTGCGCACGTCCGACGAAGTCGACGTGCCGGCCGACACGCTGATGGAGCACGTGTGCACGCGCTTCGCGATGTCGCGCTGGACGCTGCGCCGGCGGCTGCATCGCGAAGCGGTCGGGTTTCACGCGCTCGTCGCACAGGCACGGCTCGGTGAAGCGCGCGACCTGCTGCTGAACACGCAACTGCCGATCGGCGAGATCGGCGTGCGGGTCGGCTTCCGCTCGACGAGCGCGTTCACGCGCTTCTTCACGCGCGAACTCGGCGCGGCGCCGAGCCGCTTCCGTGACGGACACAGCGATCGGTGGCGTTGACGGGCAATTTTTCTGAGACACTGGCGGCTTCGCATCCCGCCGCCCTCCCATGTCCTGGTTTCTGTATCTGATCGAATGCGCCGACGACAGCGTCTACACGGGCATCACGACCGACGTCGCCGCGCGCTTCGACGAGCACGCATCCGGCAAGGGTGCGCGCTACACGCGCTCGCGCAAGCCGCGTGCGGTGCTCGCGTCGTTTCCGCTGCCCGACCGGTCGAGCGCGTCGCGCGCCGAATACTGGGTGAAGCGGCTCACGGCTGCGCAGAAGCGGGAACTGGCCGCCGGTGTGCGAACGCTGGAGTCGGTGCTGCCTGCCGTGGTGGCCGTCGATACGAGTGGTGATGCGGCCGGGTTGAAGAAGGTCGGTGCGCGCGGGCGGAAGAAGGCGAAGGCGGAGAACGTCGAGCGCGCGGCGAAGACGGATAAAAGCACCGGAAAGGCCGGGAAAGCCGGGAAAGCCGGGAAAGCCGGGAAAGCCGGGAAAGCCGGGAAGGTAGACGAGTCCGGAAAGACCGCCAAGACCCGGCAGGCCGCGAAGCCGCCCAAGGCAACAAAAGCCACACCGGTCACGAAGCGCACGAAGCCGGACAGCGATGCGGTCGCAAGAAAGACTGCATCGCGCGACACCCCGGTAAAAAAGGACAAGCCGGCCGTGCCCGCTTCGTCGAAAGGAAAAACATCGGCAGCCAGCCGCAAACCCGCCACGAACGGACGCGAAGGCGCCGCGCCCGTACCGGCCCGCCGCCGCCCGTCTGCCTCGAAAGCAACCAAAGCCGCCGAAACCACTGCGGCCTCCGTTGCCCCTCGCCGCACGAAGCGCACGAAGGACGCGCCGTCCACCGCCACGTCGCCAGCGTCCGTGCCCACCGCCGCGCGCAAACGCCCGCCGCGCACAAAACAAAACCGCGCGGCCTCCTGAGGAGACACGCGCGGTTTGCGTTTCGCACGAACCGGCCGTCGGCCGGTACGCCGCTTACTTCTTGTAGTTCGCTGCGCCGTCGGTGATTTCCTTGTGCGCGGCTTCGATGCCGGCCCAGCCTTCGACCTTCACCCACTTGCCCTTCTCGAGCGCCTTGTATTGCTCGAAGAAGTGCTTGATCTGGTCCTTCAGGTACTCGGGCACGTCGTCGATCGACTTCAGGTTTGCCGTCATCGGGCAGACCTTGTCGTGCGGCACCGCGACCAGCTTCGCATCCACGCCCGACTCGTCGGTCATCTGCAGCATGCCGAGCACGCGCGAACGCACGATCGAGCCGGCCAGCAGCGGGAACGGCGTGATCACCAGCACGTCGACCGGATCGCCATCGCCCGACAGCGTCTGCGGGATGTAGCCGTAGTTCACCGGATAGCGCATGCCCGTACCGATGAAGCGGTCGACGACGAGAAGGCCCAGTTCCTTGTCCGCCTCGTACTTCACCGGATCGCTTTGCGCCGGAATCTCGATGATCACGTTGAAATCTTGCGGCAGGTCCTTGCCGGCCGGAACATGATTGAAGCTCATGAGCACTCTCTGTAGGTCGATGGGAATTCGGGACAGGGCGCCGCGGCCGATGCATCGCCGCAGGCGTCCCGCAAAGGAATGCGCCATTATAGCCAATCGACCGGTGGCGTCCGAATGACGATCGGCCGATAATCGTTCCGGATGCCCGGCCGTCGAACCACTGGCCGCGTTATGTGGAATCGGCGTCGGCGCTGATGCGCCGTCGCCGGGTGACCGTGAAGTTTTGGGGCTTGAGTACGTGCTGAAGCGCTGACTCGGGGCTACCGTGAAGCATGGGACCCGAGTAAGTGCTGAAGCGCTAACTCGAGTCGACCGCGAAGCATGGGACCCGAGTAAGCGCTGAAGCGCCAACTCGGGTCGACCGCGAAGCATGGGACCTGAGTAAGCGCTGAAGCGCGAACTCGGGCCGACCGCGAAGCATGGGACCCGAGTAAGCGCTAAAGCGCTAACTCGAGTCGACCGCGAAGCATGGGACCCGAGTAAGCGCTGAAGCGCTAACTCGGGTCGACAGGAGCTGGCATGGAAGAGGCGAAGCACTTCATCGCGGGCGAATGGACGTTGCCCGCACAACTGGAAACCATCGCGGTCGTCGATCCATCCGACGGCCAGCCATTCGCGTCGATCGCCCGCGGCACGGCGCCCGACATCGAGCGTGCGGTCGCCGCAGCCCGCGACGCATTCGCGGGCCCGTGGGGTGCCGCCAGCGCCGCCGAGCGCGGCCGCGTGCTGATGCGACTGTCGGCGCGCGTGGCTAATTCCCTCGAGGAACTCGCCGCGATCGAGGCGCGCGACACCGGCAAGCCGCTGAAACAGGCTCGCGCCGACGCAGCCGCGCTCGCGCGCTACTTCGAGTTCTACGCGGGCGCCGCCGACAAGCTGCACGGCGAAACCCTCCCCTATCAAGCGGGCTACACCGTGCTGACGGTGCGCGAGCCGCACGGCGTCACGGGCCACATCGTGCCGTGGAACTACCCGATGCAGATCTTCGGGCGCAGCGTCGGCGCTGCGCTCGCGGCCGGTAACGCCTGCGTCGTCAAGCCGGCCGAGGATGCGTGCCTGTCGTTGCTGCGCGTCGCCGAGCTGGCCGCCGAGGCCGGGCTGCCGGCCGGCGCGCTCAACATCGTCACCGGCTACGGCCATGAAGCGGGCGCCGCGCTCGCTCGTCATCCCGGCATCGACCACATCTCGTTCACGGGTTCGCCGGCCACCGGCAAGCTGGTCACGCAGATGGCGGCCGAGAACCACGTGCCCGTCACGCTCGAACTCGGCGGCAAGTCGCCGCAGATCGTGTTCGCCGACGCCGACCTCGAAGCGGCGCTGCCCGTGCTCGTGTCGGCAATCGTGCAGAACGGCGGGCAGACCTGCTCGGCCGGCAGCCGCGTGCTGATCGAGCGCGCGGTGTACGAGCCGCTCGTCGAGCGGCTCGCCACCGCATTCAACGGGCTGCGCGTCGGCCCGAGCCGCGCCGATCTCGACTGCGGCCCGCTGATCAACGCGAAACAGCAGCAGCGCGTATGGGATTTCCTGTCCGACGCGCAGCACGACGGCATTCCGATGGCCGCGCACGGGCAGGTCGTCGCCGACGCGCCCGAAAGCGGCTTCTACCAGGCGCCCGCGCTGTTGCGCGACGTGCCGCCGTCGCACCGGCTCGCGCAGGAGGAAGTGTTCGGCCCCGTGCTCGCCGCGATGCGTTTCGTCGACGAAGACGAAGCCGTCGCGCTCGCGAACGGCACGCCGTACGGCCTCGTCGCGGGCATCTGGACGCGCGACGGCGCGCGCCAGATGCGTCTTGCGCGACGACTGCGCGCAGGCCAGGTGTTCATCAACAACTATGGCGCGGGCGGCGGCGTCGAGCTGCCGTTCGGCGGCGTCGGCCACTCGGGGCATGGCCGCGAGAAGGGCTTCGAGGCACTGTACGGCTTCACCGCGCTGAAGACGATCGCGATCCGGCACGGCTGAACGCGCGGAAAACGGCAAGCGGCACGCGGCCGGCAGCGCCCGGCCGCATGCCGAAGCACGACGACACTCATATCCAGCAGAGGAGACACACCATGCGGTTGAGCGGCAAGACGGCAATCGTCACGGGCGGCGGCTCGGGGTTCGGCGAAGGCATCGCGAAGACGTATGCGCGCGAAGGCGCGAACGTCGTCGTCAACGACCTGAACGGCGCGGCAGCCGAGCGCGTCGCGAGCGAGATCGCGCTCGCGGGCGGCAAGGCGATCGCGGTGGCTGGCGACGTATCGAAAGAGGACGACTGGCATGCGCTGCTGCAGGCCGCGCTCGACGATTTCCATACGGTGCAGATCGTCGTGAACAACGCGGGCACCACGCACCGCAACAAGCCGGTGCTCGACGTGACGGAAGCCGAATTCGACCGCGTGTACGCGGTCAACATGAAGAGCCTGTTCTGGTGCGTGCAAACCTTCGTGCCGTACTTCCGCGAACAGGGCGGCGGCGTGTTCGTGAACGTCGCATCGACGGCCGGCGTGCGGCCGCGGCCGGGCCTCGTCTGGTACAACAGCACGAAAGGCGCGATGATCACCGCGAGCAAGTCGCTCGCAGCCGAGCTCGGTGCCGACCGCATCCGCGTGAACTGCATCAACCCCGTGCTCGGCGAGACGGCGTTGATGACCGAATTCATGGGCTGCGAGGATACCCCCGAGAACCGCAGCCGCTTCCTCGCGACGATCCCGCTCGGCCGCTTCTCGACGCCGCAGGACATCGCGAACGCGGCGCTTTACCTCGCATCCGACGAAGCTGAATTCATCACGGGCGTCTGCCTCGAAGTCGACGGCGGGCGCTGCATCTAGCCACACCGTGCTGTTCGCGCGCCGTGCCGGGTTTCACCGGCCGGCACGACATCCACGCATTGCTTCGCACGAAACCGGGCCTGGCGCCGATACGCCTGCCCCGGTCAATTACAAGGACAGGAGACAACATGGCAATATCGACGCAGTCGCTGCCGGGTTCGTCCGGCGCATTCGAGGAAGCAACCTACCGCAAGGTGTCGTGGCGGCTCGTGCCGCTCCTGCTGCTGTGCTACGTGGTCGCGTATCTCGACCGCGTGAACGTCGGCTTCGCGAAGCTGCAGATGGCGAGCGACCTGAACCTGAGCGACACCGTCTACGGGCTCGGCGCCGGGATCTTCTTCTTCGGCTATTTCCTGTTCGAAGTGCCGAGCAACATCATCCTGCACAAGGTCGGCGCGCGCGTGTGGATCGCGCGGATCATGGCGACGTGGGGCGTGATCTCGATCCTGACGATGTTCGTCACGACGCCCACGATGTTCTACGTGATGCGCTTCCTGCTCGGCGTCGCCGAAGCGGGCTTCTTCCCCGGCGTGATCCTCTACCTCACCTACTGGTATCCCGCGCACCGGCGCGGCCGGATGACGACATTCTTCATGACGGCCGTCGCACTGTCCGGCGTGATCGGCGGGCCGCTCTCGGGCTTCATCCTGAAGGCGTTCGACGGCATGAGCGGCTGGCACGGCTGGCAATGGCTGTTCCTGCTCGAGGGGATCCCGTCGGTGCTGGTCGGCGTGATCGTGTTCCTCAAGCTGGACGAGCGGATCGCGAAGGCGAACTGGCTGACCGACGACGAAAAGGCGCTGCTCACGCGCAACGTCGATGCGGAAGAAGCGACCAAGGAAGACCTGCCGCTCGGCGCCGTGATGTCGAGCCCGCGCGTGTGGCTGATGGCGCTGATCTACTTCTCGTTCGTGATGGGACTCTACGGCGTCGGCTTCTGGCTGCCGACGATCATCAAGGCCACCGGCGTAACCGACACGTTCATGATCGGCCTGCTGTCGGCGATTCCGTATGCAGCGGCGGTAGTCGCGATGATCCTGATCGCACGTAGCGCAGACAAGCACCGCGAACGCCGCTGGCACGTCGCGATTCCGGCCGCGATCGGCGCGCTCGGGCTCGTGCTGTCGGTGATCTGGGCGCACCAGACCGCGCTCGCGATGCTCGGCCTCACGCTCGCGACGATCGGCATCCTGACGACGCTGCCGCTGTTCTGGAGCCTGCCGACCGCGTTCCTCGGCGGCACGGCAGCCGCGGCCGGCATCGCGATGATCAACTCGATCGGCAACCTCGCCGGCTTCCTCAGCCCGTACATGATGGGCTGGCTCAAGCAGGCAACCGGGGCCAACGATTCGGGCATGTACATGCTCGCCGGGTTCCTCGTGCTCGGCGGGCTGCTGGCGCTGTCGGTGCCGAAGCGGCTGGTCGACAAATGACGCAGGGCGCACGGGCGCCCGCCGGTTGATGACCGGCACCTGAAACGCCCCGCTGGCCGGAACCGCTCCGGTCGGCGGGGCGTTTCTGCTTCCACGCACGCCGCCCGGACGATGCGGTTCGGTGACTCGCCAATAGTGATGCACCTCTCTCAAAATATTCCCTATTACTCCATTCATCATGGAACAATGAGGAACATTCTGAACACCGCTAGCCGATCATGTTCCGTACCGTCGAAGAGTCCGCCGCACACCTGCGCCTCCACCCGAAGACCGTCCTGCGCTTCATCCGCGAGGGCAAGCTGCACGCCACGCGGGTCGGCCGTGCATACCGCATCCTCGACACCGACCTCGCCGCGTTCGCGCAAACGAAGCCGGCCGCGCCCGTGCCGCGTGCGGTGCGCGTCACCAGCATCGTCGACGTTCCGGACGCGTCGCAATCGCTGCACCAGTACCTGTCGCGATCGCTGCAAGCGATGGCGTCCGGCCGCACGTCGTACGTCGACCCGGTGCGAATCGACGTCACGTTCGATCCCGCCGCGAGCCTGGTCAAGATCATCGTCGCCGCGACGCCGGCCGACACGGCCGCGCTGATGTCGTCGCTCGACGCTTTGCTGCAGCAAAGCGGGACATGAGCGCAATCTTCAGGTCGCCCCGCCACGCCCGCGCGATTCGCGCGGCTTACGAAGCGGCGCTGTCGCACTGGCCGGCCGGGCATCGGCGCGTCACGGTGCAGACGCGCCATGGCGCAACGCACATGATCGCCTGCGGCCCCGAGCACGCGCCGCCGGTCGTGCTGATCCACGGCGCGCAGACGACGGCGGCAAGCTGGCAGCACTTCGCGGCCGAATGGTCGACGCACTTCCGGCTCTACGCGATCGACGTGATCGGTGAAGCAGGACCCAGCGCCCCGTCGCGACCATCGCTCGCGAGCGACGCGTACGCGCAATGGCTCGACGACGTGCTCGACGCCCTGGGCGTGTCGCGCGCCGCGTTCGTCGGCATCTCGCTGGGTGCGCGAACCGCGCTCGATTTCGCGTTGCGCCGGCCGGCGCGCGTCACGCGGCTTGCACTGCTCTGTCCGTCCGGCATCGGCAGGCAGAAGCCGTTTCTGTGGTGGGCGTTGCCGCTGTTGCTGTTCGGCGATGCCGGACGCGCGTGCGTACGACGGCGCGTGCTCGGCCGTCTGCCGCCCGCGTCGACGCCGGCCGAGCGCGACGCATTCGCGCTCATGCGTGCCGTGGATCGCGGCCTTCGGCCGCGCCTCGAAACGATCCCGGTGTTCAGCGACGGCGCGCTGCGCACGCTGTCCCCGCCGATGCTGGCGATCGTCGGCGGTCGCGACGTCATGCTCGATTCGCGCGATACGTGCGATCGCCTGATGCGTCTCGTGCCGCACGCGCAGGTCAGGTTTCTACCCGATCAACACCACTTCATCCGCGGGCAGCGCGACACCGTGCTCGCATTTCTCATGTCGACGGAGCCAACCCGCATGCACCACCGAATCGTCCAGGCAGCCGGCCATCGCGTGCTGGTCCGCGATCCTGCCGCCAGCCTCGTCCAGCGCGAAAGCGATGCGCTCGACCTCGTCGCGCTCGCGCACGAGCATGAAGCCGACTGGATCGCGCTCCCCGCCGACGCGCTGCACGACGATTTCTACCGGCTCGACAGCGGGCTGGCGGGCGCGGTGCTGCAGAAGCTCGTCAACTACGGCGTCCGGCTCGGTGTGGTCGGTGATATCGACCGCTGGCTCGCGCGCAGCGAAGCGCTTCGCGCGCTCGTTCGCGAGTCCAATCGCGGTGCATCGGTGTGGTTCGTCGCGAACGAGGACGACCTGCTGCGCAAGCTCGGTGCATAGCGCGGCCCGCAACGAACAACAACATGCTCGAAGGCTGAATGGCGTTCGGGGCAGATTGCGCGGCGCTGCGGGCTGCTGGCGCCATCGGCGCTAACACGGCCGGTCGACAAGTAAGGCATAGGCGTGAACACGGGCTGGCTCACAGCCCGTGTTCACGCCCACTCGCGCGACAACCGAGACGAATCGTACAGAATCCCCTGACGGTCAGCATTCTTCCACCGCCGGCCCCTACTTTCGATCGTCGCATCAATCAGAAAGATTTCGACGCGTACCATTCGAGTTGCCTTTTCATCGCCGCTTGGATGCAGTCCGCGTCACTTCCGCAGCGATTCCGCTCACCAAGCCAAGCGCTCTGCTGTCGCCGAATTTCGACTACATCGGCTGGATTCTGCCGCGCTTCACGCAATGCCTGTCGATAAGAAAAATCAACGCTCTTGTCCAAACCCGCCAGGTCAAACGATCCGCAAATGACTCGCTCCGTTAGGAGCACCGCCTTTGCGCAAGCGAAAGTAGGTACTGGCTCCTCTTGCGGTTCTATCTTCTTGAGCACCAGAATTGTCTCATCGTACCAGCGCAACATCACACGGTTCCCGCTCATGATAAGCAGCCACGATCCGTAGCCACCTGAGTCTCCCTCATCGTAGACAGCACCAAGTGCGGCATTCCAACGCTCTTGTCCACAAAGCACACGTATCACTTCTATTTCTCGATTTCCAGGCAAACCTAGCCCAAAATCTTTTGACGGCGACCTCGAAGAACCTTCCCCGTAGCCACCGAGATTCATACTCAGGAAGTCGTCAAGATGGACGCGCTCGGCAGAAGTAGTCGGCGCTGCGCACCTCCCTTGTTCCGGCGAATTATGGGAAATTTCTGCATTATTGAAGGTGAAAATCCGCCACCGAAGCCTCGGATCATTCCATCCATAATGCATCGTACGTCCAGATGCCGTATCGACATGAACTTCAATCACCTTCCATTTCCCAACCAAAGCAAGAGGGAGACCCGCTGCGCTGGCCACAGGAATCAATAAAGCAGTAAAAATTACAATAAGCAATTTATACAAACCCCACCTCACATCAACAATCCGACGCACCAACCCAGAAATAAATTTCCGAGAAATTTCAAAAAAATCAACCGTCATCCCAACAAGTATAAGACCACTTACCCTAGCGCATCGAACCAGCTTCCAACATTGGAATCTGGCGACTAACCTTCACAACACTCCCACCGCGATCGACATAGTAAACGATGAATCCATGATCATTAACAACAACCCTCTTAATCGATGCAAAGGCCTCTACCCCCTTAGGCAAATTCAAATTAATCTCCCCAACGATGCGGGATTTCTTTGAAAAAATAGAATACATAGGAAGTGGATTCCTCTTGCTGAGCAGAACCACTCCTCGACTCACATCGTACGCCTCAACGAAAGGGAACGGCCCACCCAGCCCATTTCGCTCGCTATAAAAATAGGTTGCCGAACATTGCGTTCCACATGAAAACACTATAACAAATACTCCCGAATCAAAAGATACGATGTTCGGCCTACCTGGGAAATTTAATATTTTCCTCTCATCACCGCCTCGAAACATATAAAT
The DNA here is from genome assembly GCF_017104865.1 of Burkholderia sp. Ac-20349. NCBI lineage: Bacteria > Pseudomonadati > Pseudomonadota > Betaproteobacteria > Burkholderiales > Burkholderiaceae > Burkholderia > Burkholderia sp. Ac-20349. Next base: position 4,750 of record NZ_JAAGPM010000031.1, on the reverse strand, counting down.
TCCGCAATCCATACGATCACTTGCATTTCGACATCTAACCTTGATTTTAGTGGAGCTTCCGCTGAACGCGATCACCTCATCTCCAACATCAGAAAGCGCACTACCAAAACAAAAAACAAAAACAAGACAACCAAGCACAATATAGCCAAAAATCCTCATCATCACCCTATACACTCACAAGGGACGTCAAATAATAGAGGCCCCGCGACATCCCATCTTGATTACCACACACAACAACAAACCCTCGTCAATGTTAATACAATTTCAAGTGGCCGGACTCCTCAAAAAATCCACACAAAACTCACAATAATCACCGATCGCGCTCAATCTATTTCATCAAAGAATCCAGATACGCCGAACGCTCCTTCAATTTTCGGGCAAAGCAATTATTTTTCGTCGTTTCATACGCCTGTGTCCCCGACTCAATTTCAGCAGCCTCCACACGGCAGTCTTTATCCATCAGCCTCCCCCACAGTCTTTGCGATTCAATAACAACCTCAGAATATTCAATACCGATCGATACTTCGTTGACGTATTGCTTTTTTATTCGTTTCAGAAGACTATTTTTGGAAAGCAAAACCTCTCGTTCCATTGCCTGCCTTGTCAGCCGCGAGCACTCGAAAATTTCCTGACTAGTATATGTGCACATGCAATCCGGCTCGACCGCCCACCCCTCCTCATAAAATATAAGAAACACACATATCATCACAACAACGTATAAATTTATCCCGTGCATAGCAGTCAACGATTTTCCCTCAAATACCGTGCCCGCCGCCGACCCGGCTCATACTGATTAATAGCAGGAGTATTTTCGATATATTTAATCAACTCATCGATATTATTCCCCATACCTGCCTCCATCGGTTTAGGGCCCATCGTAAAACCCTGATAGACGAAGTCAACCAAGACATCTCTTATCAAGGGATGGAGCTGCCCCCAAGCAACCTTTCCAGATGCCCCAGCTGTCCAGCGATCATAATTCGCGACCGCCCTAGCCACATACTCCGGGTAGATCAAATTAAACAATTGAATTTGCTGATCCCAAGATATTTTCCCGATATCGCTCTTATTAGACGCGACGAAATCTCGAGCCTTTGCCCCCCTCAGCCCCGCAGCCTTCGATATTTTATTTACCTTTTCCTCCAGCAAGCCCACCGATATCAAATGAGAAGATATTTCTCGCCCGTCACGACTCCCCATATCGTAACCTCTGCCAAGAGTCACCCCAGATAGAGCGTTACCCGGCCAGTGCACAACTCTACTAAAATATAGAGACTCCTCAATGTCATTGCCTTCCGCATCAAATGTCAGTTGCCCCGCCTTAATCTCCGGAGAGGGATAGAATAAATTCCCCACAAATCCAATCGGATGAAAATGAAAAACAAGAGAATCCGAAGGGAGCGAGTTTATTTTTCCAACCACATCATCCCACCACATTAATCGCTCAATACGCGCCTTCTCTGCTTCCCATACGCTCTTCGATTCCGGCGGTATCAGCGAATCGTATGCATCCCATGCTTTCCTGTCGGCTTTCCATTCACAGGGATAGCGCAGAATGACGCGCGACAGTTGGCGGCTGGTATCGCGATCACGCTGCGCCGCTTTCAACTCCGCCAACGTCAGTTGTCCGTCGTGGTTGGCATCGAGCATCGCAAGCACTTCGCGCAGCGGAGCGTCAAGATCCGCATCCTTCAATCCCATCTGCCCGCGTTGAAATGCCTCCATTTGCCTGTAGTCGGCAAAGTAGCTGCCGTATGCCGCCGTGGTCGGCTCGGTCTCAATCAGGGAGAAATCCACCCACTCATGCGGAGAATGCAGAGAAATGCCGGTGTGTCCAACCTCACCGACCCATCCGATGGCAGTAGTGCTGCCACTAGTCAACTGCACTTGCCACCACGTATGGCCAGCATCATCCAGAGCAAAGATCTTCGGTAATTCAGCAGGATTTTGTTGGTCGGGGCGCGCTTGTTCCAACGCGAGCCGCGAAAAGTGGTGAGGGAGTGAGCCGGTCTTGGAACCCGTTGCGGCGAAGGTCAACGGAAAGCCCACCCAACCTTGCGCCAGGTCGGCAGTCAGCAACTTGCCTGACTTCATACCAACCAGCGAAGCATATGTGCCTTTTGCAATCCAGACCGACGCTTGACCAGTGGCTTCGGCCATCACGCCGCGGAAACGCGTCGCCCCGGATTTGCCAACTGTCCCCTGTCTAGGCACACGAATAATGTCTGCCGCAGTGTAGGCGGCACCATCGCCGTGACGGAATAGATCAGTTTCCCGCGCCCCTTTAGGTAGTTTGCTGGTGCGTTCGATCCATTGCACCGTACCCGTCGGTTTCACTTTGATATACAAAGCATCTGCGTGCGGATTTCCATCCAATGTGACGATTGTGTTGACCGGTAGCAAGCCAGCTTGTAGTGGCGCCAGCACAGCGTTGTGTAGTTGTGTACCCGGCGCAACTCTCAGCAGGGTTTTCTGCTCGAGCCTGGCCTGTACCGCCGCGGCGCGACTCTTATCCAGAAAGGAGCGCAGTTCCGGACCGGCGATGATCTCGTGATGCATCAGCTTGCGGGATTGCCCCGGGTCTTGGACCCGACGGTATTCACCCATATGACCCAGCAGTTCTCCAGCTTTGACTCCCGGCGGGCTGTCAGGTGTAACCACGACGTCGAAATCGTCAGGTGCCTGGCCTTGCGCCTGGAGCCCACTGGCCGCAACCCATCCGCTATGCGCGATGGCCGGTACCTCCGTCTGCGCGGTTGAGATAGGCACGATCGCTTTTTCGATGACGCGTTTGATCCTGACCCACTGCCTGGTCTTGTCGGTCTCGAGCACGGTAATACGTGCCCCGTGTGGAAGGATGCCGAGCGCTGGTGAACTTTTGGCAGCCGAAGGTTTCTCGCGCACACTCAGACCAATGACAGGCTGATCGGTAGTGCCTTTCGCAACGACCTGCTGCTCCTTGGCGGCTTCCTTGACTCGATAGACCTTGGCCCGCCAGTAGCCTGGCCGCTTGACCGCGGTACCCAAGCGCTCGTAATCGTTGAAAGCACGCAGGTGCATGACCAAACAGAAGTAGGTCAGCGTGTTCCCCGCTGGATACTCCAGCGTATGCCGCGTCAGGACAAAGCCCGTACTAAAAGCAACCGATGCGGACTCGTTAGTCACCGGCCCTTTAGCCGGCCCCGGGACAGTCGGATAGTCGCGGTTGATGCGGTACGCAACGATTTCGCCCTTGGTCATGGCGCCAATACCGTCATCGAGAGACAGGACATTGGCCATCGCAGCTTCATAGTGAATACCGCCGTGCACGCCGGATGGTCCGAACACGTAGTAGCCACCAGTGGCCATACCAAGCGCGCCGTAGTAGACATCGGCGTCAACCACGTCCTTTCCAGCCTTGTCCTTGAATGGGTATTTGAATGCAGCCATGTGGTTCCGTACGCTCAGGCGTCGCCCGAGAAGGTTAGGTGAAATGCATCGTCGGGCGGATCGCCGAACGAGGACGCACTGGACAAGGAGAAAGCCTGTCCCGCGCCACTACTGTTTTGCGTCATCGGGCCTTTTATGCGAATCGCCACACCGTCGAGTTCCACTCCGTGGTCGTCCAGCGTGATGGTGCCGCCCGGGCCGCGCAGCCGGAACACGTCGCCGGCCTGTAGCTCGATGACCTTGGTTCGTGTGGTCATGGTCTGTCCGGCCTCGATGTCGATACGGCCCTGTACCTGCTGCTTCAGGTGTCCCCCAATGTCCACAGTGTGGTTGGCAGCCGTCTTGTCGCGGCGGTTATTGCCCACCTCTTCCGTGCGGTCCTTGCCCGTCGTGATCGTGTGCTTGCGACCAATGGTGAGGAAATCATCCCGCCCAATGTCGTGTCGGCAATCCCGTCCGATCGTGACCTGTTCGTCATGCCCCACCGTCTCCTTGCGGTCGTTACCGATCGCAATCGTCTCGTCGTGCTCGACCTGCTCGCTGCGGTCGTGACCGACGAACGTGGTTTCGTCGTGGTTGACGTGGATGTTCTGATCGCGCTGCGCGTGAACGTAGATTTCCTCTTGCCCGGCCTCGTCCTCGAAACGCAGCTCGTTGAACCCTTCGCCCTTGTGCGTCTGGCTCTTGATCGTCATCCGCGTCTTGTGTCGCGGCAGTTCGTACGGCGGTAGCTGCAAGCGGTTGTAGGTGCGGCCGGTGATGACCGGCTGGTCCGGATCGCCGTCGAAGAAGTCGACGATCACCTCCTGACCGATGCGCGGAATCGCCATATGTCCCCACAGCGCCCCCGCCCAGTTCTGCGCGACGCGGATCCAGCACGAGCTGTGCTCGTCGTGCCGGCCCTGACGATCCCACGGAAACTGCACCTTCACTCGGCCGTACTCGTCGGTGTAGATCTCTTCACCCTCCGGGCCCACGACCACCGCCGGCTGGGGGCCCTCGATGCGCGGGTGGGGCAGCGGCTCGGCGCGCCATTCGGCATCGTCCGGCACCAGTACCGCTTCGTACCTGTAGTACGTGCCGTGTTGTGCGTCGGCGCTTTCTTCCGCCTGGCTGGTGTGTTGCTTGCCGTGATGCACCAGGCTCACCGGACGCCAGCTCCGGTTCATGTCCTCGCGCGGGTGGCCCGTGAGTGCGAAAGCAATGCCCGGCTGCAAGCGCGCGTCGTCACCACTGACAAACGCCACGCGTGCATCGCGCCGGTGGCCGCGCAGACGATCGTGAGTGAACGCCTTGCCGCTGGCTTCGTGTTTATATCGGC
>NZ_JAAGPM010000316.1:0-1967 GCF_017104865.1 Burkholderia sp. Ac-20349 | reverse complement strand
GCGGCACGCGTTCGAGCGCGCCGGCGCGATGCGGATCGCCTGAGCGGCACGCGCCGCTGGTCTCGCCCTTCTCTTCCCTTCCCGGTTTTCCTCTTTTCGTAGATCCCGCCGATCTCGCGGACAAAAAAAGAGCGCTGCAGTGAACTGCAGCGCTCTTTGTCTTTGCGGCGGTGGCCGTTGCAGCGTTACTGCGCGGCCGGACTGCTCGCGGGCGTCGCCGGTGCGGTTGCCGATGCCGCGGCGGGGGCAGCGGCCGATGCCGCAGCAGGCGCAGCGGCCGAGGCTGCGGCAGGCGCGCTCGCGGGCATCGCGTTGTCCGCGCCCGGATCGTCGTACTGCGGCAATCCCGGTGCGGCCGGCGCGTTGCTCGGCGTGGCGCCCGAGGCACCACCCGATTCACCCGGATCCTCGTAGTTCGGCAGCCCCGGTACGGCCGGTGCCGACGCGGGTGCATTACCCGGTTCGCCCGGTTCGCTGTAGCTCGGCGGCGTGGCCGACGACGACTGGCCGTGATACGTCAGCGACTTGCGCTGTTGCAGGTACGCGTCGCGCACGAACGAATACGGATCGAGTGCGGCCTGCTTCAGCAGGTCGGTGGCGCCGAGCAGGTCCGAACGCGCGCTGATGAACTGCGCGATATACATCGGGTTGCGCGCCGCCGGCTCGATGTAGTTGAGCAGGTTGAAGCGCACGTCCACCGCGCGGCCGACGCCGTCGCGGATCGTGCTCGGCCCGAACACCGGCAGCACAAGATACGGGCCCGACGGCATGCCCCAGCGCGCCATCGTCAGGCCGAAGTCCTGGTGATGTTTCGGCAGCCCGGCCGGCGTTGCGATGTCGATCAGGCCGGCGACGCCGAACACCGAGTTCATCGCCACGCGCATCAGATCCTCGGTGGCATCGGTGATGCGCAGCTGCAGCAGGTTGTTCGCGATGTTGCCGAGATCGCCGAGGTTCGAGAAGAAGTTGCTGATCGCGGTGCGCACGGGCGTCGGCGTGACCTTCTGGTACCCCTTCGCGATCGGCTGGGCGATGTTCGTGTCGACGGTGTCGTTGAACTTGTACATCGCCCGGTTCATCGGCTCGAGCGGGTCGTTGGGGTTGCGGTTCGGTCCCGTCGCGCAGCCGGTCAGCACTGCGCTGGCGGCAACGGTCGCCGCAATGATTCGCACCTTATTCATTGATTCCTTGCGATTGGTTCTTGGCGCGTTTGACGCGCGGTTTGCCCATCAGGACGGGCTGGAACACCACGGCGCCGATCAGCGTGCAGGTCAGGGCCAGCGCGAGCAGCTTGCCCATGCTCGACGTGCCCGGGTGGTGCGACAGCCACAGGCTGCCGAATGCGGTCGCCGTCGTCGCGGCGCTGAACAGGACGGCGTGCGTGAGGCTCGAATGCAGCAACCCGGTTTGCCCCGCGCGCCACGCCATCACGAAATACACCTTGAACGCGACGCCGACGCCGAGCATCAGCGGCAGCGCGATGATGTTCGCGAAGTTCAACTGCATGCCGAACACCACGCACAGCTCGAGCGTCACGACGCCCGACACGAGCAGCGGCACCAGCGTGCGCAGCACGTCGCCGAAGCGGCGCAGCGTGACCCACAGCAGGATCGTGATCGAGATGATCGACCACAGTGCCGCATGCAGGAACGCGTTGATGATCGTGTCGGCCGAATGCAGGATCGAGATCGGCCCGCCGGTCGTGCCCGGCTCCGCGGCCTTCACGGTCGTCGCGAAGCGGCGCAGCATCGTATCGTCGTTCGGGTCGACGCCTTTCGGCACCTTCGGCGAAATCTGCACGAGCGCATGGCCGTCCGGCGCGACCCAGTCGCGCACGAGTTGCGGCGGCAGGCCGGCTTCGTACAAGATGTCCGCGAACAGGTAGCACGACAGCGGCACCTTCTCCGACGGCTTCACGACGATCCGGTTGTTGGTCGCGACCGACGGCACGATCTTGTGCGCGACCT
>NZ_JAAGPM010000315.1:0-2047 GCF_017104865.1 Burkholderia sp. Ac-20349 | reverse complement strand
GGCTGCGGCGGGGCCGGGAGCTTCGGCGCGAACAGCTCGACCTGCGGACGCGGCCGTGCGGCGCGGGCGCGATCGGCCTCGCGGGCGAGCGCGGCTTCGCGCTCGGTGACGCCCGGCACCTGCAGCCGCAGCTTCTTCACCATCGCGCGCCCGCTGTTCGGCATGAACGCGACCTTGCGCGGATGCACGCCCTGCAGGTCTTCCGCCGTGATGCGGATGCGTTCGAGCGCCAGGTAGCGGCGCACGAAATCCGCGTTGCGGTCGCCGATGTTGATGGTCGTCATCCCGGCCAGCACGGCCGCGCCGCCGAACACCTTCGCCTCGAAGCGTTCGCGGCGCCCGCCGGCCTTGATCAGCTCGTTGATCAGCACTTCCATCGCATACGCGCCGTAGCGCATCGATTCCGACGCGGCCGCGCCCGGATCGGCGCCGTCGTCCGGCAGCATGAAGTGGTTCATTCCGCCGATGCCCGCATACGGGTCGTGCAGGCACGCGGCGACGCACGAGCCGAGCACGGTCATCAGCACCATGTCCTCGGACGTCGTGAAGAACTCGTTCGGCAGCAGCTTCACGCCGGGACGGCCGAAGTGGTTGTCGAAATAGCGATTGGTGGCGATCGGCAGCGCGCTCATCCACGCTCTCCCAGAGCGGCGACGGCGCCCGCAGCCCGTGCGCGCGCCGGCGACGCAATCGCAGGCGCCTGCGCGCCACGCGGCCGTGCGCCCTGTGCGGCGTCGCGGGTCAGTTCGTACACCGTCTGCCCGCGCAGCCGGAACGCCTGCGTGACATACGTGAAGTTTTCCGAATGGCCGGCGAACAGCAGCCCGCCCGGCTTCACGAGCGGCTCGAAGCGCGACAGCACCTGCCCCTGCGTCGGCTTGTCGAAATAGATCATCACGTTGCGGCAGAAGATCGCGTCGAACGGCTTCGCGATCCCGTAGTCCGCATCGGTCAGGTTCAGTTGCTCGAAGCGGATCATCGCGCGCAGCTCGGGGCGCACCTTCACGCGGCCGGCCTGCGGACCCGTGCCCTTCAGGAAGAAGCGCTTCAGCCGCTCCGGCGCCAGGTGCTTGACCTGGTCGTACGTGTAGATGCCGGCTTCCGCCTTCGCGAGCACCTGCGTGTCGAGGTCGGTCGCGAGGATCGACGCGCCGCGCGCGGCCGATTCGCCGAGCGCCTCGATCAGCGTGATCGCGATCGAGTAAGGCTCCTCGCCGGTCGACGCCGCCGAGCACCAGACCGATACCGGCGCCGGCCGCCCCTTCACGAAATCCGACAGGATCGGGAAGTGGTGCGACTCGCGGAAGAACGCGGTCAGGTTCGTCGTCAGCGCATTGGTGAACGCTTCCCACTCGAGCGGATCGTCTTCCTGCTCGAGCAGGTCGAGGTAGTCGCGGAACGTGTCGAGGCCGCGCGCCCGCAAGCGGCGCGCGAGGCGGCTGTACGCCATGTCGCGCTTGTGCTCGGACAGCGAGATCCCCGCGCGTTGATGGATCAGCGCGCGAATGCGGGCGAAATCCGCGCCCGTGAACGCGAAGTCGCGCCCCGGCTCGCCCGCGCGAGGCGAGGCATCCGGTGCATCGGGTCGAAACGGCGCGCGCGCGTGCGGCATGGTTTAGAAGGTCTCCCAGTCGTCGTCGGACGTGCCGGCCGTGGCCGCCGCCGGCTTCTCGCCGTTCAGCGCCGGGCGCACGAGCGCGGGCTTCGCGGCCGGCTTGTCGGCCGGTGCGGCGGTTTTCGCGAGAGGTCGGAAGAGCGTCGTGTAGGGGAAGAGGGTAGCTCGCTGTGGAGATCTCGGTGGGTGGCGGGTAATTAAAAAAAAAAAAAACTTAAATGGAGGTGTACTCTGTACTTAGGAGATAGTGATACGTACCTTACCATTTTATGTTCTCCTCTTAACCATCCATCTCAGCTCTGATCGTCGCGTCTACTTCGTTTATGTCATCCACGTAGTTGTCGTCATCCTCTCTTCTGATACACGCTAGCTAATGTCTCTGTCTAGCTGTGGCTCTCTATACTGCCAGTCGTGCTCCCATTACGCACCCGA
>NZ_JAAGPM010000314.1:0-2061 GCF_017104865.1 Burkholderia sp. Ac-20349 | reverse complement strand
CTCGCCGACCTCGCGCAGCAGCAGCGCGCGCTGCGGGCTCGCGAGCTCGGCCGCGCCGGTCGGCGTCGGCGCGCGCACGTCGGCCGCGAAATCCGCGATCGTGAAATCGGTTTCGTGCCCGACGCCGCTGACGACCGGCAGTTCGCTCGCCGCGATCGCGCGCGCCAGCGCTTCGTCGTTGAACGACCACAGATCCTCGATCGAGCCGCCCCCGCGACAGACCAGCAGCACGTCGACCTCGCGGCGCGCATTCGCGGTCTCGACGGCCACGACGAGCTTTTCGGCGGAACCGGCGCCCTGCACGGGTGCCGGATAGACGATCACCGGAATGTGCGGCGCGCGGCGGGCGAGCGTGGTCAGCACGTCGCGCAGCGCGGCCGCCTGCAGCGACGTGACGATGCCGATCGCGCGCGGGTGGGCGGGCAGCGGCCGCTTGCGCTCGGGCGCGAACAGCCCCTCGCTCTCGAGCTGCGCCTTCAGGCGCAGGAACGCCTCGTAAAGCCGCCCCTGGCCCGTGCGCCGCACGGCCTCGACGTTCAGTTGCACCTCGCCGCGCGGCTCGTACATCGTGACGACCGCGCGCACCTCGATGCGATCGCCTTCGCGCGGCGTGAACTCCGCGTATTGCGCGCGACCGCGGAACATCACGCAGCGCATCTGCGCCTGCTGGTCCTTGATCGAGAAATACCAGTGGCCGCTCGCGGCGCGCGTGAAATTCGACACTTCGCCCGAAATCCACAGCAGAGGAAACGAGCGCTCGAGCATCGTCGAAATCGCACGATTGAGCGCCGAAACGGGAATCACTTCGTCGCCGCCGCGGGTCGCGCCCGGTGCGGCAAATGGGGAGTCGGAAGGCATGGACGGTCGGATGAATGCTGGCGGCGACACGATAGTCCGACACGCGCGCGACGTCCAGCACCGGCCGCATGCGCGGTGACGCGCGGAAGGTGTCCACACTTTGGCAATCGTCGGCTTAAAACGCGTGAAAACCGCGAAAAAAACCAGACGATTCCCGGTAACGCATTGATTTTTATATATTTTTAAAACTTTCGAAACGATTCTCATCCGATTCGAAGCCCGCCCGGCGGGCGTTTGACGCAATCGAACGGGGGGTTCTTCACAGAGTTATCCACAAGCCGCCGCGATCCGTCCCCGTGCGCTGCGTCGGCCGGTCACGCTTGCCGCGCCCGCCTGCGGCGCGCTAGAGTGCCGCCTTCCGCAGACCCCGCGGCATGCGCCGCCCAACGGAGAATCCGCCTTGACGAATCCGTCCCACGCCGCGGCGCACGACATGCCGCGCCCGGCCCGATGAGCGCGCCCGACGGCCCGCTCGCCCGGCTCGAAGCGCGCCTGACGCGCGAATGGCAGCGCCGCGGCGCACTCGCGTGGGCGCTCACGCCGTTCGCGTGCGTGTTCGGCCTGTGCGCGGCGCTGCGCCGCACCGCCTACACGCAGGGCTGGAAGCAGCCGGTCGACGTCGGCGTGCCCGTCGTCGTGGTCGGCAACGTGACCGTCGGCGGCACCGGCAAGACGCCGACCGTGATCGCACTCGTCGACGCATTGCGCGCGGCCGGCTTCACGCCCGGCATCGTGTCGCGCGGCTACGGCGCGAACGTAAAGGCGCCGACCGCCGTCACGCCCGCGTCGCGCGCCAGCGCGGGCGGCGACGAACCGCTCCTGATCGCGCGCCGCACCGGCGCGCCCGTCTGGGTCTGCCCCGATCGCGTCGCGGCCGCGCAGGCGCTGCGCGCCGCGCATCCGGACGTCGACGTGATCGTCAGCGACGACGGCCTGCAGCACTACCGCCTCGCGCGCACGGTCGAGCTCGTCGTGTTCGACCATCGGCTCGGCGGCAACGGCTTCCTGCTGCCGGCCGGGCCGTTGCGCGAGCCGCTGTCGCGGCACCGCGACGCCACGCTCGTCAACGATCCGTACAGCGGCGCGCTGCCGCCTTGGCCCGATACCTATGCGCTCGCGCTCACGCCGGGCGCCGCGTGGCATCTCGACCAGCCCGCGCTACGCCGCCCGCTGTCGCAATTCGCGCACGAGCGCGTGCTCGCC
>NZ_JAAGPM010000313.1:0-2099 GCF_017104865.1 Burkholderia sp. Ac-20349 | reverse complement strand
AGGTTGTTTCGACTGCCACGGCTGTCTCCTTCTGAAGTGCGGCTCAGTGCGACGCTCGTGCTGTCGCGTGAGTTGGAATGGAGACATTCTGCTGATGCGCAGGCAGGCTGCCGGCGGTGCGCCGGTGCCGGGCGGCCAGCCGCCGGGCGCGGTTCCGGCGATCCAGCCGCAGTTCCAGTTCCATCGTCCGCCGCAGCCGAACGTGTCGAACGAGGCGTCGCCGCCGGTCGGCCCGCAAGGCTCCGACACGCTGCAGAACCAGCCGCTCACCGCGCCGGCGCAGTAAGTCCGCGTGCGGAAACAGGGCGGCATGCGCCGCCCGTTTTTAGACCTGTCGTGTAGAAAGCCATGAAGATTGCGATTGCCGGCGCATCGGGCCGAATGGGCCGGATGCTGATCGAAGCCGTTCTCAACGATTCCGACGCGCAGCTGGTCGGCGCGCTCGACCGTGCCGACTCGCCGTTCCTCGGCCAGGACGCCGGCGCGTTCCTCGGCAAGGACACCGGGGTCAAGCTGACCGCCGACCTCGACGCCGTGTTCGCGCAGGCCGACACCCTGATCGACTTCACGCGTCCGGAAGGCACGATGGCCCATATCGAGGCCGCGCTGCGCCACGACGTGAAGCTCGTGATCGGCACGACCGGCTTCACCGCCGAGCAGAAGGCCGAGTTGCAGGCCGCGGCGGGCAAGATCGGCATCGTGTTCGCGGCGAACATGAGCGTCGGCGTGAACGTCACGCTGAAGCTCCTCGAATTCGCGGCGAAGCATTTCTCGCACGGCTACGACATCGAGATCATCGAGGCGCATCACCGTCACAAGGTCGATGCGCCGTCGGGCACCGCGCTGATGATGGGTGAAGCCGTCGCCGGCGCGCTCGGCCGCTCGCTCGACGATTGCGCGGTGTACGGCCGCCATGGTGTGACGGGCGAACGCGACCCGTCGTCGATCGGCTTCGCCGCGGTGCGCGGCGGCGACATCGTCGGCGACCACACCGTGCTGTTCGCCGGGATCGGCGAGCGCATCGAGATCACGCACAAGTCGTCGAGCCGCGTGTCGTACGCGCAAGGCGCGCTGCGCGCGGTCCACTTCCTGTCGGCGCGCGGCGCCGGCCTGTTCGACATGCAGGACGTGCTCGGCCTGCGCTGACCCCACGGGGAAACTCCGATGGCGATACCCACCGGCGTTGTCCACTACCTCGAAAGCGGCGATGCGATCACGCACGCCGTTGCCTATGTGCTGCTGGCGATGTCCGTCGCCAGCTGGTGCTTCCTCCTCACGAAAGCCTGGCTGCTGGTCCGTGCGAAGCGGCAGGGGCCGCGCGCGCTCGCCGCGTTCTGGCGTGCGTCGTCGTTCGACGCGGGCATTGCCGCGCTCGCCGGCGCCGATCGCGAGCGCGTGTTCGTGCCGCTCGCCGAAGCCGCGCGCGATGCGGCCGACGACCACGATCCGGCCGCACTGGCCGCGCGCGTCGAGCGCAGCGAGCGCGTGCTGCGTGCGTTGCGGCACGCGATGCTGCGCTCGCAGCGGCGTCTCGAATTCGGCCAGGTGCTGCTCGCGTCGATCGGCAGCACCGCACCGTTCGTCGGGCTGCTCGGCACGGTTTGGGGCATCTACCACGCGCTCGGCAGCATCGCCGCCAGCGGGCAGGCGCAGATCGAGAACGTCGCGGGGCCGGTCGGCGAGGCGCTGATCATGACCGCGTTCGGGCTTGTCGTCGCGATTCCCGCGGTGCTGGCCTACAACATCCTCGGGCGGCTCGTGCGGCAGCTCGCCGAGGAACTCGACGGCTTCGCGCGCGACCTGCACGTGTTCGTGTGCGCGCAGGAAGCCTGACGCGTGAACAGGCCCTAGAGGAGCGACCATGGCATTCGGCGGACTCGAGCACCACAAGACGTCCGCGCCGATGGCGGAGATCAACATGACCCCGCTGATCGACGTGATGCTGGTGCTGCTCGTCATCTTCATCATCACTGCGCCGCTGATGACGCACGCGATCCGGCTCGACCTGCCGAAGGTGGCGGCCAGCGTCGCGCGCGACACGCCGCAATCCGTCACCTTGTCGATCGACGATACAGGCAAGCTGTACTGGGACGACACGA
>NZ_JAAGPM010000312.1:0-2195 GCF_017104865.1 Burkholderia sp. Ac-20349 | reverse complement strand
CTCGACGCGCTGAACGGCGCGTTGGGCGACACCGGGCCCGGCGGCCCGCGCGTCACTTGCCGCGGCCGGCTGCTGCGGTTCGTGCCGCAGGCTGCGTTGCCGCCCGGCGTGGCGTACGAGACCCATATCGCGGAGACGGGCGGCGTCCCGACTCGCCACAATCTGCACGACTTCTTCAACGCGCTCGTCTGGTTCGCGTATCCGCGCATCAAGGCCGCGCTGAATGCACGCCAGGCCGCGGCGATCGACGCCGCGGGCGGTGTCGGCCCCGTGCGCGGCACGCTGCGCGATGCGCTCACGCTGTTCGACGAGAATGCCGCGCTGTTCGTGACGGCCGACCGCGCGCTCGCCGACGCGTTGCGCGGGTTCGACTGGCCTCGGCTGCTGATCGCCGCGCGCGATGCGTGGGGCTCGCGCTGCGAGGCGCGGCTCGTCGGCCATGCGCTGCTCGAGCAGCTCGTCGCGCCGTACAAGTCCTGCACCGCGCATACATGGATCGTCGAAGTGAGCGCCGACTATTTCTGTTGGCCCGACGCGCAACGCATCGCGCATGTCGATGTGCGTGTCGCCGCCGAACTCGCGGCGCGCGCACTGACGAGTCGCGATTTCGCGCCGTTCCCGGTGCTCGGCGTGCCGGGCTGGTGCGATGCGAATGCCGAGGCCGCGTTCTACGACGATCCGGCCGTGTTTCGCAGCGGTCGCCGTTCGCGCCATGCCGACAGCGGCGCGCAGTGCTAGAATGCGCGTCGCAAAGCAGGCCAGGCAGTCGCGGCCTCGCCGCCTTCGGGCGCGCGGGGGCGAGGAAAGTCCGGACTCCACAGGGCAGGGTGATGGCTAACGGCCATCCGTGGCAACACGCGGAACAGGGCAACAGAAAGCAAACCGCCGATGGCCCGGCGCAAGCCGGGATCAGGTAAGGGTGAAACGGTGCGGTAAGAGCGCACCGCGGCGACGGCGACGTTCGCCGGCACGGTAACCTCCACCCGGAGCAATTCCAAGTAGGCAGGCGCGCATTTTCGGATGCAGGACGGGGCCCCCGTCTCGTCTGCGGGTAGGAAGCTTGAGCGCGTCAGCAATGGCGCGCCTAGAGGAATGGCTGCCACGCGTTGCGTGCTTCGGTGCGCAGCGTGCACAGAATCCGGCTTATCGGCCTGCTTTGCCGTTCGAATGCGAAAGGGCCGGCGCTCCCCACGGAGCGCCGGCCCTTTTTTCATCCGTGCTCGCCGTGCGTTCAGGCGGCGACGATGTCGAACGAGTGCGTGAGTTCGGCCGTCTTCGCGATCATGATCGACGCGGAGCAATACTTGTCGTGCGACAGGTTGATCGCGCGTTCGACCGTGGCCGGGTTCAGGTTGCGGCCGGTGACGGTGAAGTGGAAGTGCACCTTCGTGAACACCTTCGGATCTTCGCTCGCGCGCTCGGCCTTCAGCGTGACCGAGCAGCCGCTGACTTCCTGGCGGCTCTTCTTCAGGATCAGCACGACGTCATAGGCCGTGCAGCCGCCGGTGCCGAGCAGCACCATTTCCATCGGGCGCGGGGCGAGATTGTGGCCGCCGCCTTCGGGCGCGCCATCCATCGCGACGAGGTGGCCGCTGCCGGTCTCGGCGGAGAACGCCATGCCGTCCTGACCCATCCAGCTTACTTTGCATTCCATGCTTGCACTCCAGCGTTGCCTGATTCGGATTCGATCCGGCATTGTAGCCCGCTGCGCAACGGTCGGCTGATGCGCTGCACGACGCGCAACGCCGGCGCCGTGCGCGCGGCGCGCCAGGCGGCCAATTCGCTCTCGTTTTTAGGGGTTTTGCTCTAGATGGGGGTGGTTTCTGATCCTGCCAGTCGGGATCAGGTGGTTGATTTCAAAGAGAAAATCAATTTTTCAAACGCGCGGCCTTAAATTTCGCATTATGGTGTTTGATTTCGCAATGCAAATTTTCTTGTGAAGTCGGCAACGCGTTCGTATAATGAGCCTCATTGGTTGTCGCGCTGCGGCAACCTCCGAATGTCTCCTCCACCCTCCTCCTATGGTGGATTAAGCCCGAACCAGCCGTTCGGGCTTTTTTTCGTCCCATGACCCGTCCTGAAATAGGTTGACACTTTTTCGCGGAAACGAAGAGGTGCCAAGTGGAGCAAGAGATCAAGCGAACGCAGCGGGACTACAGCCTAGCTTTTAAGCTATCAGTGGTCGAGCAGGTCGA
>NZ_JAAGPM010000311.1:0-1923 GCF_017104865.1 Burkholderia sp. Ac-20349 | reverse complement strand
CAGCAGGCCGGCGGCGCCGAGCGCAGGACGGGTGGCATCGAATTCCGTATTCACGACGGTCCCCTAGGGTCTGTTTCCATATGGAACGCACATGCGTTGCCACGAGAACGGCCGCTCGCGAGGCGCGCGACGCCGCGAATACTGACGTATTCGCAAGGAGCGCAACGCGGCGAGCGGCCGTTCTCGTGGCAACCCCTAATTAAAAAAATCAATCCACGGGAATGCCCGAAATCGCCCGCATGGCGGCGTCGTTCGTCGCTTGTTTGGCTCGGCCAAACGGCGCTCCTCACTCCTTGCCTGCGCCCCGTAAGGAAGTCCCCTTGGGGGACGAACGATTTCGGGCATTCGCATGCGCGTTCCATATGTAAACAGACCCCACACTTCGTTGCGAATCCGGGGAGGCACGCCGGTACCGCCCACGGGAACTGCGCGCCTGCCGCAACGGGCTCGTGCGCCCCCGCGCCCGTTTCCCCGGAAACGGGCCCTACCCGCGCGCGCGGTAGAGATCGGTCAATACCTTGGTCGAGCGCCGCGCCTCGAACAGCGCGGACAGCCGCGCGACGTCCGGGCTCGCGAGATCGCGGATCGCGGCGTCGTCGGCCAGGATGCGGCGGATCAGGTCGAGCTTGCGGCCGAGATCCGATTCGTCGAGCACGACGCCCGGATCGGCCTCCTTCAGCCCGTCCACCAGTTGCATGAATTCGGCCTGCAACTCCGGCAACGCGCTCCAGTCGGCGCTGCGGGCGGCGCCCAGCATCCGGCCCGACACGGCGGCGAGCGCCTCGTAACGTGCGAAGTATTCGGCCTTGCGATTCATCGTGATGCTTCCACTGCCTGTTGCGCGGCCATCCGCGCGACTTCCGGGGCAATCCCCGTCCATGCTTCCTCGAGCGTCGCGAGCAGCCCGTCGACCTCGACCAGCATCGCGTCGCTCGCCTGCGCGTTCGCTTCCAGCAGGCGCCCGCTGATATACGCGTACAGCGCGTCCAGCCGCTCCGCGATCTCGCCGCCCGCGTCGCGGTTCAGCGACGCCTTCAGTCCACTCTCGACGATCCGGATCGCCTTGCCGATCGCTTCACCGCGTGCGGGCACATTGCCCTGCTGCAAATGCATGCGCGCGAGCGCCACCGCCTGCCGCGCGCCCTGGTACAGCATCGCGATCAACCGGTGCGGGGAGGCGCCCATCACCCCGGTCTCGACGCCGACACGCGCGTATGCACTGGCTCCAGCGTGTCCTGGGGAAAACATGCGCTTCTCCTTGTTATGCCTTGGCTATACGGGAACCGACATCGTGCATCGCACGATGCGGCCTTCACCGGAGTTATCGGAAGGGATCGGGAAAGCTTTAGGCAAGCGGGGCCTGCCCTGCGGCGGCAGGGCCAGCCCGGGGGGGCTCACCGGATCGCCGTCCCCGGTGGCCGTCCTGTCACACCGACATCTGCATGATGTCGTTGTAAGCGCTCACGAGCTTGTTGCGGACCTGGAGCCCGAACTGGAAGCCGATGTTGGCTTTCTGCATGTCGACCATCACGTCGTTCAGCGACACGTTCGGCGCGCCGACCTCGAACGCCTGCGCCTCGCCGAGCGCGTGCTGCTGGTCGCCGCTGATCTTGTCGAGCGACGCCTTCATCGCGCTCGCGAACGTGCCGGCCGTCGCCGCGCCCGAGCCGGCCAGCGCCGCCGTCGGGCTCGCGACGCCGCCGGACGCCTGCGCGGCCATCGACTGCATCTGTTGCAACACCGAACCGATTCCGCTGACGTTCGCAGTCATGCTGTCCCCAAAACTGAGAGAAGAGGCCCGGACGCACCGGGGGATCCGCCGGCGCCGCACCACGCGCACCATGCCGGATCGCGAAAAAGGATAGCAGCGAGCCGCGCGTCAAAGCCGAGAAAGTACGGGGGAAACCCCGCTCTTTTCGGTCG
>NZ_JAAGPM010000310.1:0-235 GCF_017104865.1 Burkholderia sp. Ac-20349 | reverse complement strand
CTTAAAAAAAAAATGCATCGTGCCTCTTGAGCTCGTCTTCGACGCACCTCCTACTCTCGTACAGCATTACACGCGCTATGGTCGCTCTCCTCAGCCTCCCGTCTCTTCCGTGATCCCTAGCGCTCCTGCGCTACTTCCTTCTCTCGACTACCACGATACTTCCTAATGTCAGTTGTGTCTTCGTCGTGTCAATGATCGCTCTGACTACCAGCCTACGTGCCTGCCAGCTCTCCTT
>NZ_JAAGPM010000309.1:0-2273 GCF_017104865.1 Burkholderia sp. Ac-20349 | reverse complement strand
CGGCATTCCATACGTCGAACGACACGGCCTTGTGCTCGGTTTCCTCGAGCGCGTGCCAGATCCACATCTGGCGGTAGCCTTCGACCGAGCCGTCGAGGCGCGTCGGGTCGCGCAGCAGCCAGTCGGCGATGGCTGGAAGTGCGTCGACGAGCGTGCGCGTCAGCCCGAACACGTCCGCGAGGTTCATCGCCTCGTCGAGCAGCGCGCGGCCGGCGCCCCCCGACTGTTCGAGCGCGAACGCGCTGAGCGCCATGATCTCGATGCGCGCTTGCCCCATGCTCATTTCACGGGCCAGCACGGCGGCTTCGTCGAGCGCCGCGCTCGCGTCGTCCCAGCGGCGCGCGGCCAGCGCCGCACCCGCGTGCGCGGTCGCCTGCAGCAGCACGACAGGGCGCCGCCACAACGGCCCGTGCGACGGAAACTCGGCCGCGGCGATCGCATCGATCCGCTCGACGAGCGCATGGCAGGTTGCCTCTCGATAGCGCGCCGCGTGGATGCGCACCTGTTCGGCGAGACTCGCGACCGACAGGCGCGGCAGGCGGCGCGCGACGCCCATCGCATCGAGCGCTTCCAGCAGGTCGATCGCACGGTGCTCGACGCCGCGCAGCAGCGCGATGCGCGCGGCGGTGCGATAGCCGAGCAGCACGGTATCGGGCGTGCCCGCATGCTCGAGCACGTCGAGCCGGTTCGCGAGCAGCGCGGCGGCCTGGTCGACGCGATCGGCCTCGTAGGCGAGCGCCGCGCACATCGCCGCGAGCATGCAGGTCAGCGGATGGCGGCGCCCGAGATCGGCTTCCGCGCGCGCCAGCGCCGGCGACAGCGCGTCGTCGGCCAGCCGGACCTGGCCTTCGCGCAGGTAGCTCAGCCCCGTGATCAGCTCGCCCCAGCGCGCGACATAGCCGAACCCGGCCGCCGTCTCGCCGCGCGGCGCCGCGTGCTGGAAGCGGCGCGCCTGCGCCGGTTCGCCGACGATGATCGCGCGTGCCGACAGCCGGTTCGCGTGCATTTGCGCGAGCCAGGTCGCCGCCGGTGGCGTGAAATCGGCCCACGGTTCGAACAGCTCGACGAAGCGGTCGATTTCGTCGGCGTAATACGCGGCCGCGCTGAGGATCAGCGCACATTCGTAGCGCATCGCCGCGGGCGTGCCGGGATCCGCGAGGATGCCCGCGATCTGGCGCCGCGCCTCGACATGGCGCTCGCCGAGCGCCAGCGCCCATGCCACCGCGACGCGCAGCGTCGGACGCTTGTCGAGCTCCGCATCGGGCAGCAGCGCGAGCCAGTCGAGCACGTCGTTGATACGGCCCTGCTTGATCGCATCTTCGAGGCAACGCTGCGCGAGCGCGTACGCCACCTCGAACTGGCCTGCCGCATACGCGTGGCGGGCCGCTTCCTCGGTCATCCCGTGCGCGTCGAGCCATGCGGCCGCACGCGCATGCAGCGCGCTGCGCTCGGCGTCGGGGCCCGCGGCCAGGCGGTCGCGCAGCGTGTCGCGCACGAGCGGATGCAGCCGGCACCAGTCCGAATCGTCCGACGCAATGAACAGCGGCGTGTCGCGTGCGAGCCGCGCGAGACGGTCGGGCGCGTCCGCGTCGTCGAGCAGCGCGGCGCACAGCGACGGATGCAGGCGATCGGCGACACTCGTGCGGGTCAGGAACGCGGTGTCGTCGGCCGACAGGTTCGTGAGCAGCAGCTCGACCAGCCGGTCGCGCGTGCCGTCCACGCGGGCGGCGAGCGCGTCGACCGCCTGACGCGGATCGGCCGAGTGCGCCATCGCGGTCATCGCGAGCTGCAGGCCGAGCGGCCAGCCGTCGACACGTTCGAACAGCCGCGCGCAGGCGTCGGCATCGACCCGCTGCGCAAAGCGCGCACCGACCAGCGCGATCGTCTCGTCGAGCGTGAAGCGCAGCCAGTCGGGGCCCGCGAGCGTGCATTGCCCGCCGGCGAGCAGATCGCCGGCCACGTGATCGAGCCCGCGCCGCGCGGCGACGACGACATGCAGGTTTTGCGGCGCGTTGTGCAGCACGTAGGTCAGTGCATCGAGGCCGGCTGGCGGCAGCCGCTCCGCATCGTCGACGATCAGGAGCGCATCGATCGACAGTTGCGCGACTTCGGCCAGCCACGCGGTCACGCCCTCCAGCGCGCGCGCCGACGGTCGTGTTCCCCGATCTCGCGACGATGCGTGCGCTCGTCTGGCACAACGACAACCAGTGGCGCTACGGGCTGCATGCGACGCCGACGTCGCTCGCGCTCGCGCAGCGGCTCGCCGAGATCGA
>NZ_JAAGPM010000308.1:0-2206 GCF_017104865.1 Burkholderia sp. Ac-20349 | reverse complement strand
CGCGCGTGTGGCCGCGCGAAAGCGCGCCCGTCACCGATCCGCTGGCGGGCGCCAAGCGCCTGCCGGTCGGCTGGGAGATGCTCGGGCGCGTCGTCGACGCGTCGGGCCGCCCGCTCGACGGCCTCGGCCCGCTCGCGTCGAAAGTCGACGCGCCGCTGTCGGCGCCGTCGATCAACCCGCTCGAGCGCGAACCGATCCATCACGTGCTCGACGTCGGCGTGCGCGCGATCAACGCGCTGCTCACCGTCGGCCGCGGGCAACGGATGGGCCTGTTCGCGGGCTCCGGTGTCGGCAAGTCGGTGCTGCTCGGCACGATGGCGCGCTACACCAGCGCGGAAGTGATCGTGATCGGGCTGATCGGCGAACGCGGCCGCGAAGTGAAGGAATTCATCGAACAGATCCTCGGCGAGGACGGGCTCGCGCGCTCGGTCGTCGTCGCGGCGCCGGCCGACGTGTCGCCGCTGCTGCGGATGCAGGGCGCGGCCTACGCGACGTCGCTCGCCGAGTATTTCCGCGACCAGGGCAAGCACGTGCTGCTGCTGATGGATTCGCTGACCCGCTACGCGATGGCGCAGCGCGAGATCGCGCTCGCAATCGGCGAGCCGCCGGCGACGAAGGGCTACCCGCCGTCGGTGTTCGCGAAGCTGCCCGCGCTCGTCGAACGCACCGGCAACGGGCCGGAAGGCGGCGGCTCGATCACCGCGTTCTACACGGTGCTGACCGAAGGCGACGACCAGCAGGACCCGATCGCCGATTCGGCACGCGCGATCCTCGACGGCCACGTCGTGCTGTCGCGCGCGCTCGCCGAGGCCGGCCACTATCCGGCGATCGACATCGAGGCGTCGATCAGCCGCGCGATGACCGCGCTGATCGACGAAACGCACCTCGACCATGTCCGGCAGTTCAAGCAGATGCTGTCGCGCTACCAGCGCAATCGCGACCTGATCGCGGTCGGCGCGTACGCGCCCGGCCGCGACGCGCAGCTCGATCGCGCGATCGCACTCTACCCGCGCATCGAGGCGTTCCTGCAGCAGGGCTTTCGCGAATGCGCACCGTTCGCGTCGAGCCTCGCCGGGCTCGATGCACTGTTCGACGCTTACGGAGGCTGATCCCGATGGCTCACGGCTTTCCCCTTCAGTTGCTGCTCGACCGCGCACAGGACGATCTCGACTCGGCCACGAAGCAGCTCGGCACCGCGCAGCGCGACCGCACCGCCGCCGCCGAGCAGCTCGACGCGCTGCTGCGCTACCGCGACGAATACCACGCGCGCTTCTCGCAATCCGCGCAGCACGGGATGCCGGCCGGCAACTGGCGCAATTTCCAGGCGTTCATCGACACGCTCGACACCGCGATCGCACAGCAGCGCAACGTGCTGGCCGCGGCCGAAGTCCGCATCGACGAAGCACGCCCGAACTGGCAACAGAAGAAGCGCACCGTCGGCTCGTTCGAAATCCTGCAGGCGCGCGGCGTGGCGCAGGAAGCGAAGCGCGACGCCCGGCGCGAACAGCGCGACGCCGACGAACACGCCGCGAAGATCCTGCGCATGCGGGCCGACGCGGCCCGGTCGTCGTAACCGCCCCCCGTATTCGAACGAGAGAACCGTCATGCCTCCCCTGCCTCTGCTCGGCGCGCTGCTCGACACCGCCGGCACCGTCCTCAAGGCCGCCCGCAGCTCGGGTTCGTCCGGCGCCGCCGGCAACGATGCCGCGACCGCCACGGCCGCCGTGCCGTTTGCGCAGTCGCTGAAGCAAAGCGTCATCACGCGTCGCGATGCGTTGCATTCCAGCGTGCCGGATGCGTCGACGAAACAGGCTTCGTCGAAGCCGGCCGCCGGCGCGAAGCCGTCCGCAGCCGATGACGACGACACGACCGACGATACGACCACGAACGCCGCCAGCAACTCCGATGCCGCCGCGCTTGCGGCCGCTGCGGCCGTGCAGGCGCAACTGCAAGCCCGTACGGACAACGCGACGCCGGCCGATGCCGCCGCCGCTACCACGGCGCAAAAGACGGCCGTGTCCGGCCAGCCCGATGCCACGGCCACGCTGACGGATCACGCGACCAGGGACGCGGCCGCCCAGCCGGCCACGCCGGCGTCGGGCCGCGATGCGTTGCAAACCGCGCTCGACAGGCTCACGGGCGGCTCGGGCGCGATCGCGATGCCCGCGACCGGCACGACGGCGTCGGCCGCTGCATCGACCGCATA
>NZ_JAAGPM010000307.1:0-2447 GCF_017104865.1 Burkholderia sp. Ac-20349 | reverse complement strand
CGCGCGTTCGAACGCGCGCAGGTACGGCGCGAGCCGCTGCGCATCGCGCCGCTCGCGCGCGTCGGTCTGCTGCCGAAAGCGCTCGGTCAGCTCGCCGATGCAGCCCGTCGCGGCCGCGCTGTCGGGCAGCCCCGGCGCCGGCCGGCCGAAGTAATAGCCCTGCACGAAATCGGCCTCGCACGACAGCGCGATCTGCGCCTCGTGCTCGGTCTCGATGCCCTCCACCAGCACCAGCTTGCCGGCTTCGTGCAGCAGCGTCACGAGCCCGTGCAGGATCGCGGTGAGCCCGGTACGGTGCGCCGCGTGCGACAGCATGATCCGGTCGAGCTTCACGATGTCCGGGTTCAGTTGCCAGATCCGCTCGAGGTTCGAATGGCCCGCGCCGAAATCGTCGAGCGCGATCAGGAAGCCGTGCGTGCGGAATTCGCGCACGGCCTCGGCGAGCCGCTCGACGTCTTCCGCGCGCTGTTCGAGCACTTCGAGCACGATGCGGCGCGGCGGCATGCCGAGCCGCTTCAGGTTCGCGAGCAGCGCGGCCGCCTGGAACGGATCGGTGAGCACGCCCGGATGGACGTTGAGGAACAGCC
This sequence comes from Burkholderia sp. Ac-20349, assembly GCF_017104865.1. Classification (NCBI taxonomy): domain Bacteria; kingdom Pseudomonadati; phylum Pseudomonadota; class Betaproteobacteria; order Burkholderiales; family Burkholderiaceae; genus Burkholderia; species Burkholderia sp. Ac-20349. The sequence goes on along the minus strand of NZ_JAAGPM010000307.1, from coordinate 1,860 downwards.
ACTCGCGCTCGGCGCCGAGCAGCGCGAAGTTCTCGAGATGCAGCGCCTGCGCGAGCCGGTCGAGCTGCAGCAGCTCGCCCTGGCGCGCAGCCTCGCCGAACACGTCGAGCGGCGACACGGCGCGGTCGAGCGCATCGTGCGCGCGCAGCAGCGCCTCGTAGCCCACCGCACGCTGGTGCGACAGGCTGAAAATCGGCTGGAACACGGTCGTGAGCGTCAGGTCGCGGTGCTGCGTCGCCAGACGTTCGAGACCGGAACTCACCTCCCGCTCGAACCGGTACGGCGACGCGGCGGCCGGACGCTCCTGTTGCACGATCGTCATGCCTTCCTCCTGGTATTGCCTTCGAACGCGGCGCCCGACGAAGCGAACGGCGCGTGCAATGTCATGGTTGGACCCTCGGTTGCCCGGTCAGCGCCGGACGGCTGCCCCACATCAAGCAAGCTCCGTGCAAGGCACCGGCAACCCGTGTGCCGCGGTGGTGCGCCGCGCTGCCGCACCACCGCGGCGCATGTCACGCGCACCATTTCAGTGCGCGCGCACCGGCCGCTCGAACGCATCCGTCACGCCATCACGCTACACTCCGTACGATCGTTTCATTCCCCGTATTCGCCGTATCGATGGAAATCGTCTTCACCGTCCTGATCCTGCTGCTGACCGTCGCGCTGTCCGGCGCCATCACGCGCATCCTGCCGTTCCAACTGCCATTGCCGCTGATGCAGATCGCGTTCGGCGCGATGCTCGCGTGGCCGAAGCTGAACCTGCACGTCACGTTCGATCCCGAAATCTTCATGCTGCTGTTCATTCCGCCGCTGCTGTTCGCGGACGGCTGGCGGATTCCGAAGCGCGAGCTGTACCTGCAGCGCCGCGCGATCCTGATGCTCGCCTTCGGGCTCGTGTTCATGACGGTACTCGCAGTGGGCTACTTCGCGCACTGGCTGATACCCGAGTTGCCGCTGCCGATCGCGTTCGCGCTCGCGGCCGTGCTGTCGCCGACCGACGCGGTCGCGCTGTCCGGCATCGCCGGCCGTGGCCGGATCCCGCCGCAGCTGATGCACATCCTCGAAGGCGAGGCGCTGATGAACGACGCGTCGGGCCTCGTCGCGCTGAAATTCGCGATCGCGGCCGCGCTGACCGGCATGTTCTCGCTGCGCGACGCGTCGATCACGTTCGTGATCGTCGCCGCGGGCGGGCTCGCGACGGGCGCGATCGTGTCGTGGGCGTTCAGCGCGCTGTCGACGCGTTTCCTGAACGCCGAGCAGGAAGGCGATCCGGCCCCCGGTATCGTGATGACGCTGCTCGTGCCGTTCGCGGCCTACCTGTTCGCCGAGCACCTCGACCTGTCGGGCGTGCTGGCGGCCGTGTCGGCCGGGATGATGATGAATTACACGAGCTTCTCGCGCAAAAGCACCGTCGCGTCGCGCGTGCGCGCCGAAAGCACGTGGGCGATGATCGAGTTCGTGTTCAACGGCATGGTGTTCATCATGCTCGGGCTGCAGCTGCCGCACATCATCGGCCGCACGCTCGTCGACGCGCACCACACGAGCGACGCGCTCGTCGGCCGGATGATCTTCAACGTCTGCGCGATGATGCTCGCGCTGTATGCGATCCGCTTCCTGTGGGTCTGGCTGCTGCGCTGGTTCGCGAGCCGTCGCGCCGCGCGCCAGGGCCTCGCGGGCACGATGGCCGGCGTGCGCACGATCGCGGTGATGACGGTCGGCGGCGTGCGCGGGGCGGTCACGCTCGCCGGCGTGCTGTCGATTCCGGTCGCGCTGTCCGACGGCGTGCCGCTGCCGGGCCGCGACACGGCGATCTTCGTCGCGTCGGCCGTGATCCTCGGCTCGCTCGTCGTCGCGGTGGTC
>NZ_JAAGPM010000306.1:0-2452 GCF_017104865.1 Burkholderia sp. Ac-20349 | reverse complement strand
GCGGGGGCGTCGCCGGCGCGGGCCCGCCCGGCGGCGGTTGCGTGCGGGTGTCCGACCCACTCGGTACGCGCGATGCGCCGGTGTGATCGGCAGCCGGCTGCTGTCCGGCTCGGGTGGATTCGGCGGCGGCCGGCCGCGCGGGAGTCTGCAGGGAGTTGTCGCTGCTCATGGTTCGATGTCAGGGATGGTGGGTAGGTGTGGTGGCCAGCGCGGCGTCTTCCGGCTCGGCGCGGAAGCCGCCGCCGAGTGCGGCGACGAGCTGCAGTGACTGGTCCGCTCGCTGCGCGCGCAGCGCGGCGACCTCGCGGCTCGCGACCAGCAGTTGCTGGCGCACGACGAGCGCGTCGAGATAGCTGCCGACGCCGGCCCGGTAGCGCGCGTCCGCGAGCCGCCACGCATCGGTGGCCGAGTCGAACGCACGCCGCTGCGCATCGGCCTGCACGGCAAGCGAATGCAGCCGGTGCAGATCGTCGGCGACCTCGCCGATCGCCCCGATCAGTGCTTTGTTGTAGCCGGCAACCGCCAGGTCGTATTGCGCGTCGCGCCTGCGCAGCACGCCGCGCCGTTCGCCGCCGTCGAAGATTGGCAGGCTCACGGCCGGGCTGGCGTTGTAGGTGCGCGACGCGGCCTGAAACAGCGATGCGCCGCCGCGCGTCGCGAGCCCGATCAGCGCGGTGAGACTGACGTTGGGCAGGAAATCCGCACGCTCGCGGCCGGCCAGGTGCCGCTGTGCACGCGCTTCGCGACGATGATCCACGGCGCGATCACGCCGGCCGTCGCACGCTACACGCGGCAGATCACGCTCGCGTGGACGCTGTTCTTCGTCGCGATCGCCGCCGTGTCGACGCTGCTGTTCGCGACCGCGCCGATCGTCACGTGGTCGACGTTCGCGAACTACCTGTCGCTGCCGCTCGTCGCCGTGATGTTCGCCGCCGAGCATGCGTGCCGGCGCTTCGCACTGCCGCACGAACCGCGGCCGCGCATGGTCGATGCGGTGCGCGCGTATCGCGCGACGACGCACGCATCGCAGGCGTCACGATGAATTCACGGCCGGTGCGGCGCCGCCACGCGGCGCGCCGGCTTTCGCTCCCGTTTTGACCGATTTATGCCGACTCACCCGCTGGTTTTCCATTCATCGCCGGACCAGACGATCGCCTGGCGCGACGGCACGCCCGTCACCGTGCGCGCGTTCGTCGCCGACGTCGCGCGCGTGGCCGCCGCGCTGCCCGCCGGCGGCCACGTGTTCAACGTGTGCCGCGACCGCTACCGCTTCGCGGTCAGCCTGTGCGCCGCGCTCGTTGCCGGCAAGATCAGCCTGCTGCCGTCGACCCACACGCCGGAAATGGTCCGCCAGCTCGCGTCGTTCGCGCCCGACGCGTTCTGCCTGCACGACGCGCCCGACTGCGCGATCGACCTGCCGCGCTTCGCGTACCCCGACGCCGCCCTTGGCGAACTCGCGAGCGATGCGCCGTTCGCCGTCCCGCAGATCGATGCGGCGCGGATCATGGCTTACGTGTTCACGTCCGGCTCGACCGGCGCACCGGTGCCGCACCGCAAGACCTGGGGCTTCCTGGTCGGCTGCGTGCGCGCGGCGGCCGACCGCCTCGGCCTGCTCGACGGCCGCGCGGCCACGCTGATCGGCACGGTGCCCGCGCAGCACATGTACGGCTTCGAGTCGACGGTGCTGCTCGCGCTGATCGGCGGCCTCGCGTTCAGCAACCGCCAGCCGTTCTACCCGGTCGACATCCGCGACGAACTCGACGCGATCCCGCAGCCGCGCGTGCTCGTCACGTCGCCGATTCACCTGCGTGCGCTGCTGGCGGCCGGCCATGCGCTGCCGCCTGCTGCGCTCGTGCTGTCGGCCACCGCGCCGCTGTCGGAAAAGCTCGCATGCGAAGCCGAGGCCGCGCTCGACGCGCCGCTCGTCGAGATCTACGGCAGCACCGAAACCGGCCAGATCGCCACCCGCCGCACGTCGCAAGGCGCGACGTGGGCGTTGTTCCCGGGCATCCGGCTCGACCCGCGCGACGAACCGGAGGGCGACGACGGCGAGCCGACGATCTGGGTATCGGGCGGGCATGTCGAAGCACCCGTGCCGATGGGCGATGCGCTCGAACTGCTCGGCGACGGCCGGTTCCTGCTGCACGGCCGCAAGGCCGACCTCGTCAACATCGCCGGCAAGCGCACGTCGCTCGCGTACCTGAACCATCAGCTCAACGCGATTCCGGACGTGATCGACGGCGTGTTCTTCATGCCCGATGAAGCCGCGCCGGCGCACGCCGACGCGGGCCTCGAACCGGTCACGCGCCTCGTCGCGCTGGTCGTCGCAGCCGGTGGCGATCCCGGCCGGCTATGCGCTCGTACCGTTGGTGCCGACCGACGAAATGCTCAATGCAACCGATCTAACCCATCACCTCGCCGAACCGGCCTACACCGCTATGGTCGCAGCCGC
>NZ_JAAGPM010000030.1:0-64239 GCF_017104865.1 Burkholderia sp. Ac-20349 | reverse complement strand
GCCCGCCGCGATGCCGGTCGCGCCGCGCGCGCCGCCGGCCATCCATTCGGTCAGCTGTGTGCGCTGCGGCTCGTGCAGCGTGGTGCCGAGCAGCAGCCGCTGCAGCGTGTCGACCATCTCGACCGGTGTCGACGTGTCGCGTTCGTCGCCGGGCGCCGCGTTGTTCAGTTCGGGTTCCCAGTGATCGAGGCGGAACGACGTGTCGCCGCTCGCGCGCGCGAACGACGTGACGGCCTGCGGGCCGCCGAGCACGCCCATCAGCAGGTTGCCGGCGCCCTTGTCGCCCGACTGCAGCATCGCCACGCAAAGCTGCTCGATCGTCATGCCCGTGTCGACGTGGCTTTCCGTAATCGGCGAGCCCGACACGACTTCATAGCGGCGATACAGGATGCGGCGCGGCAGCAGCGACGCGTCGAGCGAGCCGCGCGCGAGCATCGCGGCGGCCGCGACGACCGCGTACGTGCCGCACAGCGGGAAGCGCTCGCGCGCATGGTGGGCGATGCGCACGCCGTTCGACGTATCGAGTGCGGCGACGCCGAGCCGGCCGTTCGAGGCCTTCTCGAGCGCGGTCAATTCGGCCTGGGCGGCACGGGCGCGCCCCTGGTCGGCGACCGGCGCAGAGCTGCACGCGGCGACGAACGGCGCGGCAACGGCGGCAAGCAACAGCGAGCGGCGTGTCGGAGAGTGTTCCATGAATGTGGTGTGTTCTGTCGGAAACGGTGGCACGGAGCAACGCGGGCACGCGTCGAGGCAGCGCGCCCATTCACGCCGACGGCCGGCCCGCGGCGGCATCCGCCGCACCTCCCCGAAAGACGACCGTCGGCCCCGCGAAGCGCGGGGCGCGCATGAACAGGCCCTAGCGTAGCAGCGACCGCCGCCACGTTCCAGCGCAACGGCCCTGCTTCACCCTTGCGATGAAGGCAGGTACGGCATCGGATTGACCGGCTTGCCGTCGCGCCGCACTTCGAACAGCAGCGCGACACGCGAGTTGTCGAGGTCGCCCATTTCGGCAATCTCGTCGCCCTGACGCACGATGTCGCCCGTCTTCACGAGCAGCTTGCGGTTGTGCGCATAGGCGGTCAGGAAATCCGCGTTGTGCTGGACGATGATCAGGCTGCCGTAATCGTTCAGGCCGGTGCCTGCGTACATCACGCGGCCGTCGGCCGCGGCGCGGACCGGGTCGCCGGGCCGGCCGGCAATCTGGATGCCGCGGTTCTGCCCCGGCCGGAACCCGTCGACGATCCTGCCGTTCGCGGGCCACCTGAGCGCGACACCACCCGCATGCCGCTTCGTTTCCTTGACGACCTGACGGTCGCTCGCCGTCGCGGCGGCGGTCTGCGTCGTTGCAGGGTTGCTCCCTGCGCCGTTGCTCGCGGCCGACGATGCGGCCACCTGCGTGCCGGCCGTGCCCGCCGGCGGCAACGGCTGCTGCTTGACGATGCGCAGCACCTGCCCCATCCGCAGCCTGCCGTTCGCACCCAGCTTGTTCCAGGTGCGCAGGTCGGCGATGCTGCAATCGTTCGCGGACGCGATGCCCGTCAGCGTGTCGCCGCGCTTCACGACGTACTTCTGCGCGACCAGAATCGGCGCCGGTGGCGGGCTGGCGGCCGACGGCGCAGCGACGGGCGCGCTCGACGGCGACGACTGTCCCGCCTGCGTGTCGCTCGGCGGGACGGACTGCGTGCTTGCACAACCGGCCATGACGAGCACGGCGGCCAGGCCCGGCAGCCACGCCGCGTGACGATGAATCTCGCGCGTTTTCATGGACGATCCGACTCCGGTTTGACAATCTTTCAAGCATCTCAAAAACGGAACGGCCGACGTGTAACCGGATGCAAACAATGATGACAAACAATCACGAACCGGATGCCGGCCGGCATTCGTTACCGGTAATACGGCCCGATCCAGAAAAACTTGATGGTCTTTTTGCGGAAAAGCGGAAGAATTTTCGTTTCGAGAATCTATGACAGATTTGTTTCAATAGACGCGAAGCGGTGTTCAACGCAACCACGTGGTGAGTTCGGAACAGGCCCACGCGATGCCGATGCACAGGAACAGCACGTGCATCGCAATCTTGAACGACACGGCCCACGACGGATCGATCTGCATGACAGGCTCCCCGGTTGATGTGCGGTCATGATCCGCCATCGATCGCGCCCCGAAAATGCGGAACCGGCGAATCCGGCCTCAGGCTGCGCCTGAGACCGCGGCTGCGATTCCCTGCTAACTTATCGGCCATTCCAACATGATCGCCCCACCCATCATGCGTTTTGACCTGACCGACCTGCGGCTCTTCCTGAACATCTGCGACGCCGGCACGATCACGAGCGGCGCCGAGCGGACCCACATCACGCTGCAGGCCGCGAGCGAGCGCATCCGCGGCATGGAGGACGAGCTCGGCGTGCCGCTGCTGCACCGGACCAAGTCGGGCGCGCAGGCAACCGACGCCGGCCGCGCGCTCGAACACCACGCGCGCACCGTGCTGCAGCAGATCGACCACATGCGCGGCGAACTGCAGCAATACGGCCAGGGGCTGCGCGGGCATATCCGGCTGCTGTGCAACACGGCGTCGCTGAGCGAATACCTGCCCGACGCGCTGGCCGACTACCTGCCGCATCATCCGAAGCTGTCGATCAGCGTCGAGGAGCGCTCGAGCCAGGAGATCGTGCATGCGATCCGCAACAAGACGGCCGACGTCGGCATCGTCGCCGATTCGGTCGGGCTCGGCGGGCTCGAACAGAAGCCGTTCCGCGAGGACTGGCTGATCGTCGTCGTGCCGGCCACCCATGCGCTCGCGGCACAAGACAACGTCGCGTTCGACGCGATCGCCGATGCCGACTTCATCGGCCTCACCGACGGCAGCGCACTGCAGGTGCATCTCGCCGACCAGGCGCGCGCGCTCGGCAAGCGGATCCGCTATCGCGTGCAGTTGAAGAGCTTCGATGCGATCTGCCGCATGATCGCCAGCGGCGTGGGCATCGGCATCGTGTCGCGCCACGCGGCCGAGCGCGCGATGCAGACGATGGACGTGCGGCTCGTCGAGCTGTCCGATTCGTGGAGCCATCGTCGGCTGAAGCTGTGCGCGCGGTCGTTCGACGCGTTGCCGAAGTACACGCGGGAGTTCGTCGCGTTTCTGTCCGGCGAGACCACGTCGCAGTGACGCGCGCCGTTCGTGGTTGATGCCGCGATGCACGCCCCGATTCACTTCGATCCTTATGGATAACGTTTTCTCGCAAAATGCGGCGAGCGGGCATCGCCGGATAGCCGTTCTGCTCGCCGCTTCCGCATCGACACTCCACACTGCACCGCCTCTCAACCGGAAGAAATCCCGGTAACGGGTGCGACATTCCGATCCCGCCTGCCCCTCCCGCCTTCCCACTATCCGGGTTTTTCCCGGCGCTTCCGGCGTGAAAGTTCATTGACATCATGCCGATCGCTGCCTAAATTTGGAAAACGTTTTCCAATGCATCCGCGCGACGCCGGTCATGGCCCGTGCAGGGAGAACGCTTGCCCGCTCGAGTAGTGATTCAGGCCGTCCCTCTTCAGGGATCAGGGTTGCAAGACGGAGGCAAGGTACGGGCATCGAGCGCGGCAACGGCCACCGCCGCCCGTCCTTCATCACTATTCAAAACTGGAGACACAATGCATCCGCGCAGCAGATTCGCGCTCGGCGCCGCGCTCAGCGCCCTTTCCGTCCTGTTCGTCAGCGCGTGCGGCGGCAACGACGTGACCGACACGCCGTCATCATCTTCGCCGCCCCCGTCCACGACACCGTCGCTCGCGTCCAACTCGCTGCAGGCGCTCGTCTACGGCGCGCCCGACACCAGCGTGCCGGCCGGTACGAACATTCCGGTCACGATGATGGGCCAGATGCGCGCGCTGTTCGACCTGATCCGGAAATCGCCCGACTTCACGCAGGTCGTGATGGATCTCGGCGACGGCACGCCCGTCCACGTGCTCGACACCAATACCGGCGACAAATTCCTCCCGGGCAAGCTCGCGCTCGGCCTGTCGTACATCCTGATCGACATGAAGTCGAAGAACGATCCGCAATACGCGAGCTACCTCGCGACCTACCAGACGATCACGACCGCGATGATGGCGCAGTCGGGCAGCAACTACACGTATGCGAATACGTCCTGGGGCGAGTACTACTACCTCGTCGCGCTGAACAACCTGAAGGCGCACGGGATGCTCAACGAAGTCTTCAGCGACGCGATGCTCGCGACGCTGCAGCAGCGGCTCACCTTCTGCGACATGTTCGGCCCCGATGCGAGCGGCAAGACCGATACGTGCCCCGCGGCCGGTACGCCGATCGACATCGCGTCGCTCAACACCGCGCAGAATTACTATGCGGTGTCCTACGGAATCGCCGGGCTGCGCCAGAAGCTCGGCTGGAGCAGCCCGTCGTTTGCGTCGAAGACCGATCCGTCGGTCGCGACGATGGGCGCGCGCGACGCGCTGCTGTACACGCTCACGAACCATATCCGCAACGATTCGTCGGGCGGGTTCTCGGACGAAGCGTCGAACACCCACACGACCTACTACGACCAGGCACGCTTCGACCGCTACAGCACGCTGCTGATCGGCGAAGTGACCGAGCGCACGTTCGAGATGGGCAACGAAGCGAATCTCACGCCCGAACTGAAGGGCTACCTGCGCAAGTCGGTCGACCTGATCCTGCCGCAGCTGAACGCGAACGGCCAGGGCTTCAACTACGGCCGCTCGATCGGCCCGTACGGCGATTCGGCGTTCATGGAAGTGCTGACGGCCGCGGCCAACGCCGGCGTGCTGACCGACCAGGAGAAGCAGGTCGCGTATGCGTTCATCTACCAGGCCGCGCGTCGGTTCGACACATACTGGTACGACCCGTCGCTGCCGACGCCGTCGGTGAACATGTGGGTCAAGGGCCGCGGCACGGACGCGTATCGCGGCAAGCCGCGCGTGATGGGCGAGAACTTCAGCCTGCTGCACCAGTACCTGTACGTGAACGCGTGGTGGAACAAGCTCGGCTTCGGCGGCCAGGCGCCGATGGCCGATGCGGACTACAACGCGTGGCTCGATGCGCTACCGCGCTACACGCTCACCTGGTACAACCAGCCCGGCGACACCGCGCATCCGTACAGTGCGGCGCTCGTCACCGTGCGCGACGGCCGGCGCGTGATCAACCTGAACCTCAGCCAGGCGCCCGACTACAACTCGTACACGCCGTACTATCCGGTGCCGTTCTCCGACAAGCTGATCTACGGCACGACCGATCTCGGCTACGCGCTGCTGGTGCCGCAGGTGTCGTACAACGGGAAGACCTACATGCCCGTCACGTACTACAAGAACCTGAACGTCCAGCAAAGCAACGGGCAGGTGATCGTGTCGTTCGATACCGCGAAGTTCCGGCTCGCGTCGAAGAACGCGGCGTACACGACGGATCTCGACCTGCAGGTGCATACGGTGCTGACGTTCGCGCACGGCTCGGTCGCACGCAGCGATACGCTGAGCACGGGCACGCTCACCGGCAACCTGTCGGTCGAAACGGACTTCACGTCGTTCGCGGATTTCGCGTCGACGCAGGCCAACGGCGACGGCGTGTCGGTCACGTATGCGAACAGCGCCGCGACCGGCTACGCGGCGTCCGGGTTCGACACCTGCGCGCTGTCCGCCTTCGACACGGCGAACGGCACGACGAATCCGCTGTCGACGACGCCGATCGGCCAGCTTCATTCGAACTTCGCGTGCACGACGAAGCCGTTTGCACTCGGCGCGGGCGCGACCCGCACGTTCGGGTGGACGCTGAAGTACGCCGACCCGGCCTGAGCGGTGTAACCCACGTTCCGTGCATGCTCTCGAAGCCGGTTGCTGTCGAACCGGCTTCGGGATCGTCACGACCGGCGGGCATCACGCTCGTCGGCGATGCCCGCTCACAGCCACCCTGATGCCGCCATATAGCCACCCAGCGCGATCAGCCCGACGAAGAAGCAGCGCTTGAACGCCTTCTCGCTCATCACGCGCCGCGCATATTGCCCGCCGGCCATGCCTGCCAGCGCTGGCACGAGCGCGAGCGCCGACACGCCGAGATCAACCGTCTCCAGCGCGCCCGTCACGCGCAACTGCAGGCCGAGCACGATCGTCGATGCGGTGAACGACAGCCCGAGCGCCTGGATCAGGTCGTCCTTCGACAGCCGCAGCGCCTGCAGGTACGGCACGGCTGGCACGACGAATACGCCGGTCGCGGCCGTCACGACACCCGTCAGGTAGCCGACCACGGCCGACAGCCATTTTTCGTGGCGGCCCGGCGCCGGCAGCCGCGCGGCGGCCAGCCCCCACAGCCCGTAGAGAATCAGCACGACGCCGAGTGCCGCATGCGTCCACGTGGTGCCGGCCGCGAGCGCGGGCAGCCCGCCCGTCAGCGTGCCGATCGTCAGGCCGGCGAGCAGCGGCCACAGCCGGCGCAACAGCGGCCCGAACGACGGGCCGAGCCACAACTGCCACACGTTGGTGATGAACGACGGCACGAGCAGCAGGCTCGCCGCGGCCGACGGCGGCATCGCGAGCGTCAGCAGCCCCATCGCGATCGTCGGCAGGCCGAGCCCGATCATTCCCTTGACCGCGCCGGCCAGCAGGAAAACCACCGCGATGATCGTCAGCGTATGAATGTGCATGAAAGGCATTCCGTCCGGTTGAGTACGGCGCCGATGGTGAACCCCGATCGCGCCGCCCGCCATCTGGCTTTGCCTGAGGCTGGCTAGGGCTTGCCGGACGGAGCGGCGGCGCGATGGTGCCGATGGGCTGTCGCACCGCGGGCCGTCGTGAAACGCGCCGCCGGCGTCAAGGCAGGCGATGCCGGCCATGCACCGCCGTCCGGGTTGCCGAACCCGGCCCCGGCCCCCGGATTCGAGCCGAATACGGGGCCTGTTCCGCAACCCATGCCGACCCGGGCCGATCAGTCCCCGTGAGATGCCCCCCGCCCCTGCTCGCTGTCGAGGTGCGCCATCTGTTCGGTCGGATAACGCTCACCGGCAGCCGCCCCGGCGGGAACCGCCGCTTCAATGCGCGCGATGTCATTGACCGTTAGTTGCATCTCAGCGGCCTGAAACGCATCCTGAAGCTGCGTGCGCTTGCGCGCGCCGATCAGCGGCACGATATCGTCGCCGCGCGACAGCACCCACGCGATCGCGACCTGCGCCGGATTGCTGCCCTTCTCGTCGGCGATGGCGCGCAGCGCGTCGACGAGCGCGAGGTTGTGCGCGAGGTTCTCGCCCTGGAAGCGCGGGCTCGCCCCGCGAAAATCACGCTCACCTTCCCGCGCCGTGCTCCAGCGTCCGCCGAGCAGCCCGCGCGACAGCACGCCGTAGGCCGTCACCCCGATCCCGAGTTCGCGGCACGCGGGCAGGATCCCGGCCTCGATACCACGCGACAGCAGCGAGTATTCGATCTGCAGGTCGGAGATCGGCGCGACGGCCGCCGCGCGGCGGATCGTGTCGACGCCGGCTTCCGACAGGCCGATATGGCGCACGTACCCGGCCTTCACGAGATCGGCGATCGCGCCGATCGTCTCCTCGATCGGCACCGCCGGATCGACGCGCGCCGGCCGGTAGATGTCGATGTAATCGGTCCCGAGCCGCTTCAGCGAGTACGCGACGAAGTTGCGGATCGCCGTCGGCCGCGCGTCGTAGCCGGCAAACCCGCCGGCCGGATCGCGCAGCGCGCCGAATTTCACGCTGATCAGCACCTGGTCGCGTGCCCGGCCGCGCAGCGCATCGCGGATCAGCATCTCGTTGTCGCCCATGCCGTAGAAATCGCCGGTGTCGAGCATCGTGATGCCGTGGTCGAGGGCCGCGTGCAGGGTCGCAATGCTTTCGTCGCGGTCGGCCGGCCCGTAGAAGTCCGACATCCCCATGCAGCCTAGCGCGAGCGCCGACACCCGCGGGCCCGTCCGGCCCAGTTCACGCATATCCATGTCCGTTTCCTCGAGTGATCAATGAACAGGCCGGATTCTGGACGCATCGCGACGCACGATAAACGCGAAACACTCAACCAAACCATTCGACGCTGATTAACAATGGAGCCTGCTCCCCTCCACCCACGCACTCGCCCCGCATGGATCATCTGCAAGCAATGCGCATCTTCGCGCGCGTCGCCCATCTCGGCAGCTTCACGAAAGCGGCCGAGCAGCTGCAACTGCCGCGCCCGACGGTCAGCAATGCCGTCCAGTATCTGGAAAAGCACCTGAAGACCCGCCTGCTGCAGCGCACGACGCGGCGCGTCGCGCTGACGGCCGAGGGCGCAACCTATTACGAACGCTGCATGCGGTTGCTGGCCGATCTCGACGATGCGGAAACGCTGTTCGAGGACGCCGGCACGACGCCGCGCGGCGCGATCCGCGTCGACCTGCCCGAGCGCTTCGCGCTGAACCAGGTGATTCCGGCGCTACCGGGTTTCCACGCGCGCTACCCCGACCTGCGCGTCGTGATCGGCACGACCGACCGCTTCGTCGATCTCGTCGCCGACGGCATCGACTGCGCGGTGCGGGTCGGCACGATGTCCGACACATCGCTCGTCGCGCGGCGCATCGGCGAACTGGCGCAGATCAACTGCGCGGCACCCGCGTATCTCGCGCGACACGGCACGCCGCGCTCGCCGGACGAGCTGCCGGACCACGTCGCGGTCGGCTATTTCTCGAGCCGCACGGGCCGCGAGCTGGACTGGGAATATGCGGACATGGATTCGGGCGAGCTGCACGCGGTCAAGATGCGCAGCGTCGTGTCGGTCAACAGCTCGCAGGCGTATCTCGCGTGCTGTCTTGCGGGCCTCGGGCTGATCCAGGTACCGCGCGACGGCCTCGGGCCGCTGCTGGCCGACGGCTCGCTGGTCGAGGTGCTGCCGGAATGGAATGCGGAGCCGCTGCCCGTGTCGGTCGTGTTTCCGACCGGCCGGCATCTCGCGCCGCGTGTGCGGATCTTCGTCGACTGGCTCGCGGAAACGCTCGGCGCCACGCCGCGGGCGGACTGAGCGCAGCCAGCGCCGGAGCACGCGGCCCCGGCGCCGCCCGATCAGAATTTGTGGCGGATCGCGGCGCGCACCGCGAACTGGTTCGACGACGCCGACGGGCCGTCCGTCCCGACGACATAGCCGCCGTCGGCCGCCGTGCCGGTCTTGTCGCCGGCAACTTTCTGCCATGCGCCCTGCAGGTAGACGTCGGTGCGCTTCGACAGGCTGTAGTCGGCCATCAGCCCGACCGTGTGGTATTTCGGCTTGAACGATCCGGCTGCGGCATCGAACTTGCCGTCCGTGTACACGTACTGCGCGCCGAGATAGAAATCGGGCGTGAGCTGGTACTTGCCGTTGATCTCGAAGTTCTGGAACTTCGTCGCGGTCAGCCCGAGGCCGGCGAACGTCGCCGTCGGCAGGTAGACGGTCGACACCGGGTTCTTCACGTCCGTCTTCGTGTAGACGAAGCCGACCGTGGCCGGGCCGAACGTGTAGTTGACGCCGCCGCCGAAGATCCGCAGGCGGTCGGCGACGAAGTTCGCGTCATCCGCCGAGATCGCGCCCGCGCTGCCGACGCCCGGGTTGTTCGCCTGCAGGTACGCAGCCGCGACCTGCAGCCCGGCGAGCGAATACTGCGCGCCGAGGCTGTATTGACGGTTGTTCGAGAAGCCGGTGCTGTTGCTGAAGCTGTACGTGCCGCCGAACGTCAGGCCGTTCCAGTCGGCGCTCGCGTACTTGACCGTGTTGTTGACGCGGAACGAGTTGTCCGTGTTGTCGTTGTCGAACGGGTGCGAGAACAGCGTGCCGCCCCAGTTGCCGTTGGCCGTGAGCGGCGCGAGATAGTCGACGACCGAGTCGTACTGGCGGCCGAAGGTCAGCGTGCCGAAGCGCGACTCGCTCAGCCCGACGAACGCCTGGCGGCCGAACATGCGGCCGCCCTGGCCGAGCCGGCCGTTGTTCACGTCGAAACCGTTTTCCAGCGTGAAGATCGCCTTCAGCCCGCCGCCGAGATCTTCGCTGCCCCTCAGGCCCCAGCGGCTGCCCTGTGCATAGCCGCTCGCGAGCTGGTAATTCGTCTTTCCGACCCCATTGACGTTCACGTTGTTCGTGTAATTGAAGCCTTCGTCGATCACACCGTACAGCGTCACGCTGTTCTGGGCGAAGACCGGCGCGGCGAAAGCGGCCAGCGCGGCGGTAAAAATGACGTGCTTCTTCATGACGGATCTCCGGAGCCGGTGGCCGGGCATGGTCAAGCGCCCGGCGGATGTTTGGTCTGTTATATGTGTGGCCCGCAGGGCGGACGACGCGGTGTGCGGCCGCGTGAGGTCAAAATGGTGTCACGTCGCAAACCGTCCGTCCATCGGGGTATATGAACCCTGCGCAAACCGTTGCGCTCGTCCAACTGCCCCGTTGCGCAGACGGCCTGACCCGGCTTATCGGCAGCGGCAGGACGGCCGACCATCCGCGTAAACCCGGTATGCACCGCATCGGTGGCACAATGCGCATCCGTTCGTCATTTCTTCACGAAGTCATGCTTCACCCCGATTCATGCGCGGCGCGTGCCGGCCGCGCACGCGCCCCGCGCCGGGAGGCAGTCCGATGACCGCACCGGCCCGGGCCGGCCGCTACGCCGAGCTCGATTTCTTCCGCGGCCTCGTGCTGCTCGTCATCGTCGTCGACCACATCGGCGGCAGCATCCTGTCGCGCGTGACGCTGCACGCGTACGCGCTGTGCGACGCGGCCGAGGTGTTCGTGTTCCTCGGCGGCTTCGCCACCGCGATCGCGTACAACTCGCTGGCCGAGCGGCACGACGAGGCCGCCGCGCGCCAGCGCTTCATCCGGCGCGCGTTCGAGATCTACCGCGCGTTCCTCGTGACGGCCGGCCTGATGCTGCTGATCACGGCCGCGCTGAACGCGTTCGCGATCGACGGCCCGAACATGCCGACCAACGACCTCGACGGCCTGCTCCAGAAGCCGCTCGCCGCGTTGCGCGACATCCTGCTGTTCCGCCGCCAGCCGTATCTTGCGTCGGTGCTGCCGATGTACGCGTTCTTCGCGCTGCTCGTCCCGCTCACGCTGCCGCTCGCGCGCACGCAGCCGTGGCTGCTGCTCGCGTTCAGCGGATCGCTCTGGTACGCGGCGCCGCACGTCGCGCGCTTTTTGCCGACCGTCGAAGGCGCGCCGTGGGACTTCAATCCGTTCGCGTGGCAGTTCCTGTTCGTGCTCGGCGTGATCGCGCGCTGCCAGCCCGTCTACCAGACGCTCGCGCCGAAGCCGCAGGGCTGGCTGCTGACGGCCGCGGCGCTCGCGATCGTCGCGGCCGGCGCGTACTACCGGCTGCGCATCGAACCGTTCCCGACCGATCCGTCGATCAAGCAGAACCTCGGCGCGCTGCGGCTCGCGAACTTCCTCGCGATTGCGTGGCTCGCGGCCAAGCTCGTCCACCTCGGCTGGATGAAGAAAGTCGCGCACGCGATGCCGTGGATCGGCACGATCGGCCGGCAGGGGCTGCTGTGCTTCGTCGCGGGCACCGGCATCTCGCTCGCGGTCGACTCGCTGCTTTACCAGGCGACCGAAGGCTATCTCGACGTGAAGCTCGGCCTGCTTGCCGATGTGGTCGCGATGGGCCTGCTGTATCTCGTCGCCAAACTCTACGGGCCGCTCGTCGCGCGGCTGCCGTTCCGTTCGCGGCGATGACGCGCCGCGCCGTCATGCGCCGCTGCTACGATAGCCGGCGCCTCTCCTGAAACGATTCGTCATGCGCCGACTCGCCCTTCCGTTCGCCCTCGCCCTGATCGCCGGCTCCATCGCCACCGCCCGCGCCACGCCGGCCGCGCCGCCGGCATCGCCCGTACCGCCGCCACCGGCCGTCCAGACCGCGACGACCCCGTCGGCCGCCCTGGAGCCCGCGGTCAACCCGGGCAGCAGCGTCGTGCTGCGCACGTTCCGGTCGGCATCGCTGAAGCGCGACTGGTCGTACACGGTCTACCTGCCGCCGGGCTACAACCCGGAAGGCGCGCGCTACCCGGTGATGTACCTGCTGCACGGCAACGCCGGCAATGCGAACGACTGGGTCACGCAGGGCCGGCTGCAAGCCACCGCCGACACGCTGATCGAGCGCCGCGAGATTCCGCCCGTCGTGATCGTGATGCCGCAGGGCGGCACCGACTGGTACGTCGACCGCAAGGAGAAGATGCAGAGCGCGTTCCTCAACGACCTGCTGCCCGAAGTCGAAGCGCACTTCGCGGTGTCGAACCAGCGCGCGGGCCGCGCGATCGGCGGCGTGTCGATGGGCGGTTTCGGCGCGCTGCGCTTCTCGCTGCTCGAACCCGGGCTGTTCTGCGGCGCGATGCTGCTGAGCCCCGCGATCTACGCGAACGAGCCGCCGCTCAATTCCGCCGCGCGCTACGTCGGCGTGTTCGGCGACCGGCAGTTCGATCCGCGCGTGTGGCACGAGCTCAACTACCCGGCGCTGATGCGCGGCTATTTCGCGCGCACCTGGCGGATCCCGATGTTCATCGCGGCCGGCGACGACGACCTGACCATCCAGGCGGAATCGAGCGTGCTGTACACGCACCTGCGCCGCGCGCAGAACCCGGCCGAGCTGCGCATCGTCGATGGCGGGCATACGTGGGACGTATGGCGCGGGCTGCTCGGGCAGGGCTTGAAATACGCGCTGGAGTGCGTGAAGTGACGGCGGCGTAAGCGCAGCCCCGCGCCGCCGGCCGCGTCAGACTTCCGTACCGATCGTCTTCGCCATCCGCAGCGCCAGCGCGTACCCGGTCAGCGTCGGATTGACCACCGACGAACTCGGATGCACGGCCGTGCTCGCGATGAACAGGTTCGGGTGATCGTGCGTCCGGCAATCGCGGTCGACGACCGAATCCGCCGGATCGTTGCCCATGATCGTCGTGCCCATGATGTGCGAACTCGGCACCCACGCGTGGACGTCGTTCACGACCTCGGTCGCACCGAACACCTGCTGGAAATCGCGGTAATCGTCGAGCACTTGCGACGCCGCGCGCAACGAATAATCGTAGACGTCGTAGTCGGTGCGTGGCGTCGGCAGCCCGAGTGCATCCTTGCGATCGCTCAGGGTGACCCGGTTGCGCGGGTCGGGCAGGATCTCGACGTAGCTCGCGATCTTCAGATAGCGCGCCGCATCGTGACGAATCCGCGCATCGAGCGCGTCGCCGACGATGCCTTGCGCGATCAGCCGCCGCGTGACGATCTCGTTGGGCACCGTGTTGTCGAGGAAATGCCGGATCGCGCCATGTTCGCGGCGAAACGCACCGTCGCGCCGCGTGTTGATACTGCCCTGCTGCGTCGGGCCGCGCCCGGCCCACAATGGCTCGCGGGCGAGCATCGCGATCGCGCGGCCGGTGTGCCCCATCATGTTGCGGCCGACCTGGCCGGACGCGTTCGCGACGTCCGACATCAGCAGCAGCTTCGGAATCTCGACGCCATGTGCCGCGAGCACGAAGGTGCGAGCGGTCAGGCGCGTGCTTTTGCCGTCGGGCGTCATGTAATGAATCGCCGCGATCTTGCGGTTCTCGCCGTGTTCGATCTTGTAGACGACCGCATTCGTCAATAGCCGCGCGCCCTGCGCGACGGCGCGCAGGACCGGGCGATCGCCGGAGAATTGCGCGCCGATCGGGCAGATCGGTGCGCAGTTGTTGTTGCCCGCGCAGGTCGGCCGCCCGTCGTAGGGCCGTGTCGCGCGCGCGTTGGGTTCGTCGACGAAACGATGGCCGATCGTCGCGACCTTGTCCGCGACCTGCTGCGTCAGGTACGACCACGGTTGCTGCCGCATCGGGTACGGCTTCGAGCGCGGCGGGAACGGCGCACCGCCCAGGCCGCTCTGGTCGTCGGTGTCCGAGCCCGATACGCCGATCTGTTCTTCCGCGAGCTGATACCACGGCTCGAGCTCGTCATAGCCGATCGGCCAGTCGCGCCCGTGCCCGTACAGGCTGTGCAGGCGGAAGTCGTTCGGCAGCATGCGCCAGGTCGCGCCGCCCCAGTGCCACGTCGTCCCGCCGACGAGCCGCAGGAACGATGGTTTCTGCAGCACCGGGCCGACGCTGTCGATGTACCGGTCGGAATAGCGCCCGGTGGACGACTTCGGTGCCCACGGCAGATCCGGATACGGGCCGTTGTAGTCGGACTTGTTGCCGTAGTTGCGGAACGCGCTGACGAGTTCGGCCCGCTTCACGTCCGGCCCCGCCTCGATCACGATGACGGACTTGCGCTGCTGCGTCAGCGACTGCGCGACGGCGCCGCCCAGGATGCCCGCGCCGATGACGATGACGTCCGCGTCGTAAGTACTGCCCATGGTTTCGATCCTCGTTCGGAAGGCGGTCAACCGGCGTCGACGGCCGGGCGCTCGGTCCAGTATTCGGGGCGCGCGCGGATATAGGTTGGAATGACCGTGACGTCCACGGTCGGCTCGAACATCAGCGCGGTTTCGTAGCCGACCATCCGCGCCTGCCCGCCGTGCCCGACGCTGCCGGTGTAGAAGGCTTCGATGACGGCCAGCGCCGTGGTGTGCAATTCAGGCGCCGCGATGCCGAGCGTCTTCACGAAGGCCTCGAGCGGCTGCGTGCCCGTGTCGATCGCGACGACGAGCGCGCGCAGTCGTGCGGGAAACGCGTGGTCCTGCGCGACGAGGCCGTCGTAGACCGACTGCACATAGCGCGCCGGGAGCGCCTTGCGGCAAGTCAGGTACGCGGCCACGCCGGCAAAGTCCCGGGCCGGCAAGGCTTCCGGCGCCACGGCCGCACGCGCCATCAACATACCGGCCGGCAACGCCGCGGCGAGCGCCGCGCCGGCCGACAGCTTCATGAGACGGCGGCGCTGCACGTCCAGGTCGCCGGCTCCATCGAAATCGTTCATCGCGAACATCTCCTTCAGTGTGCGGGCGCCGTGCGGAGCTTCGCGACATCCGCCGCGCTCACGCGGGCCCGGCCGCTGCCGAACCGGTCGCTCAGGTAGTTCACGAGCACCACCACTTCGTCATCCTTGAGTTCGGTCTGAAAGGCCGGCATGAAATAGTGCGTCGCGCCGTTGTTCACGCTCGCGCCGTGCATCACGACCTGCAGCAGGTTCGACGCGGTCGCGGTGCCGACCGTGCTGTTGGCGAACAGCGACGGAAAGAAGCCGTCCGCCGTGCCGGCGCCCGTCATACCGTGGCAGCTCGCGCAGTGGTCGAGATAAAGCGACGCGCCGGCCGGTGCCTGAGCGCCGACGGCGGCTGCGGCACGCACCGCGACGTAGTCGTCGGTCTTGCGCCCCTGCGTGGAACGCGGCGCGGTGTCAGCGCCCTTGGCGGCCGGCACCGTCGACAGGTAAGTGGCGATCGCGTTCAGGTCGCGATCGCTCATGCGGCTGAAGCTGTGTTCGACGGCTTCCGCCATCGGGCCGGCTGCCTGTGCCTTGCCGGGCACGTTGCCGGTGCGCAGGTACTGGACGATCTGCGCGGTCGTCCACGTACCGATGCCCGCGTCGCGGTCGTGCGTGATGTTGAACGCCTGCCAGCCCGCGAGCGGCGCGCCGGCGAGATAGCCGGTGCCGGTTTCGTCGTAGGCCAGTTCCTGCATCCCGATGCCGCGCGGCGTATGGCAGGTGCCGCAGTGCGCGGCGCCCTGGACCAGATAGGCGCCGCGATTCCACTCGGCATCCCGCCCGGGTTTCGGCACATACGCGCCTTCGCGCAGATAGAGCGCGTTCCAGATTTTCAGCGGCCAGCGCATGGTCAGCGGCCACGGAAAATCCGGTTGGCGGTTCGCCTGATGGACCGGCGCGACGCCGTGCATGAAATACGCGTACAGGCTCGCGATGTCGTCGTCGCTGAACTTCGTATACGACGGGTACGGCATCGCCGGATACAGGTTGCCGCCGTCGCGCCGCACGCCCTTGCGCAGCACGTTCGCGAACTCCTGCTCCGAATAGTTGCCGATCCCGGTTTGCTTGTCCGGCGTGATGTTGGTCGAGTAGATATTGCCCATCGGCAACGGCATGGCGAGGCCGCCCGCGAACGGCTGGCCGCCACCCGCGGTATGGCACGCGACACAGTCCGCCGCGACGGCCAACGCCTTGCCCGCCGCAACGCGATCCGCCGCCTGCCCGGCTGCCGACGCGGGGGCCGCCGCGATGAGAGAAAGCACGACTAGCGCGGAAATGCCGGGCAAACGCATGGAATCGTCCCTGGAGGAATCCGGTGAAAAGGTGATTTCGGGGGTGTTCTGTCATGCAGCCCCTATTTTTTGAGAGGCGCTGGTGCGCATGACGTGGCCGAACTATATCATCGTCTGTATCGATACACTAAATCGATACAGAGTCGCCGTTCAGGAAATAATCGATGAATGGCTTGCTTTCGTTAGCGGGCTTTCCGATGCAGCACGAAGACACGGCGCGACCGGTCGCGCCGGCCGACCTTGCCGCCCTGCCGGCACGCCGGGCAGTCGGCCGCCCGAGCGCGACGGCCATGCGACGGCTCGCCGCTCAAAGCCACGTGCCGCCCTGCCGTTCGCTCGGCGCCCCGGCCAACGCGTCGAAATCGTGAATCCAGTCCAGGTGATGCAGCACGCTGTCGCGCTCGGCCAGACGCGCATTGCGCGCCTGCGCGGCCGGCCCGTCGGGCAGGTGCAGCACGTCGGCCACGGAGATCGACGCGTACTGCACCTTGCGCGTGCGGCCGCGACGCAGCCGCTCGTACGCTTCCTGCGCTTCGCGCCAGTTGCCCGGCCCGGCCTGCGCCAGTTGCGCGGCCAGCACCACCGCATCCTCGATCGACTGATTCGCGCCCTGCCCGTGGTGCGGCACCAGCGCATGCGCGGCGTCGCCGATCAGCGTCACGCGCCCGCGGCTCCAGCGGCCGAGCGGCGGCCGATGGAACAGCCCCCAGCGCTGGCTGATCGGCACGGCGGTGATCATCTGCACCACCGCCGGATGCCAGTCCCTGAACGCGCGCAGTTGCTCGCCCTCTTCCGACGGCATCACCCAGTCGCGCGACGGCCACGGTGACGGATGACGCTCGACCAGCAGGAAGTTCTGGTCGCCGTTGTCGCCGATCGGATAGTGCAGCAGGTGCCCGTGCGGCCCGATCCAGTACTGAAGCGTGTCGGGATCGGGCAGCAGGCTCAGCCGAGCGGCCGGCACCACGCCACGAAACCCCGAACAGCCCGAATACAGCACATCGTCGTAGCCGAGCATCCAGCGCCGCGTGATCGAGCGCGCGCCGTCCGCGCCGATCACGAGATCGGCGTCGACGCGCTCGCCGTTGTCGAACGCCAGCGTGACGCGATCGGCGTGCTGCGCGAGATCGGTCAGCCGATGGCCGAGATGGATGGATTCGGGGCCGACCGCCTTCGACAGCACGGCCTGCAGATCCGCACGATGCACGCCCCAGTACGCGCCGCCGAATTGCCGGCGATAGTCGGGGTCGCCGCGATGATGGCCGATCACCGCGCCGCTGCGGCCGTCGCGATAGACGAGCCCCGGGATGTCCGCGCACACCGCGTCGAAGGCCGCCCGCAAGCCCATGCGCTCGTAGAAGCGCGTCGCGTTGGCCGACAGCGCGACGGCTGCGCCGACTTCGCGCAACACCTCCGTCTGTTCGTAGAGCTGCGCGTCGATGCCGTGCTCGCGCAGTGCGAGCGCGAGCGTCAGGCCGCCGATTCCGGCGCCGACGATCGCAATCTTCAGGTTCGTCTGCATGATGAAGGTGTCTCCGATGTTCCGATGGGGGGCTGCGGCTCGCGCAGCGGTCATGTCGATTGCATGGCCGTGTCGGTATTTTCAGGAGCGGACTTTCATCCCGCAATAAAATGACCGGAATCTGCTTCATCACTGGAAGCAATGAACCCGGCAAGGCGAAACCCATGGAACTGAGCGATATCGACCTCAATCTGCTGCTGCTTTTCCAGCGGCTGATGCAGGAGCGGCGCGTGTCGAGCGTCGCCGAGCAGATGAACATGAGCCAGCCGGGCGTGAGCAACGCGCTCGCGAAGCTGCGCCGCCGGCTCGGCGATCCGCTGTTCGTGCGCGGGCCGGGCGGCGTGGTGCCGACGCCGTTCGCGCTCCGTCTCGCGGAACCCGTGTCGCACGCGCTCGCGACGCTGCATGCCGCGCTCAATCCCGAGACCGGATTCGATCCGCTGCGCGCCACGCGCACGCTGACGATCGGCATGACCGATATCGGCGAAGTCGTGTTCCTGCCGGCGCTGCTCGAACACCTGTCGCAAGCGGCGCCGGGCATCGCGCTCAATACCGTGCGCAACACGAGCGTCAACCTCGGCGACGAAATGGCCGACGGCCGCGTCGATCTCGCGATCGGCCTGCTGCCGCAGCTCAAGGGCGGCTTCTATCAGCGCCGGCTGTTCGATCAGCGCTATGTGTGCCTGTTCCGGCGCGGGCATCCGCTCGAGGACGCGCCACTGACGGTCGACGCGTGGCGCAATGCCGAGCATCTGGTCGTCGTGTCGGCCGGCACCGGTCACGGGCAGGTGGACGAATGGCTGAAGCGCCGCCGCGTGACGCGCCAGGTGCGGCTCACGGTGCCGCATTTCATGAGCGTGGGCTACATCCTGCAGCGCACCGACCTGATCGCGACGGTGCCCGAGCATCTCGCGCAGCAGCTCGCCGCGCCGTTTTCGCTGGGCTGGCGCGCGTTGCCCGTCACGCTGCCCGGTGCGCCGATTCACATGCTCTGGCATACGCGGGTCAATCAGGACGAAGGGAACCGGTGGCTGCGCGACGTGGTCGTGGATCTGTTTGCGGAGACGGGCACGCGGGCAAGGAAGACCGCACCGGGCAGGAAGAAGTAGCCGAGGTCGTCGCACCATCGCGCGTGCTTTACGATATCGCGTGAACCGCTGCGCCACGCATTTCGACTACATTGCCGAAGTGGCACTGCCATCGTTCATCCGCAGCCTCACCCGTCACTCAACCCGCAGGAACTCAAGCCATGTCTGTCTCGAAGTCGCAAAAATTCGCAGCTGTCACGGGTGCCGGCTCCGGCATCGGTCGCGCAGCGGCCATCGCACTCGGCCAGGCGGGATTCACCGTCGCGCTGCTCGGGCGCAAGGAGGCGTCGTTGCGCGAAACGCAGGACGCGATCCAGGCCGCCGGCGGCGACGCGCAGGTGTTTCCTGCCGACGTCACCGACGAAGCATCGGTCGACCATGCGTTTGCGCAGATCGCGCAGCAGTTCGGCCGGCTGGACGTACTCTTCAACAATGCCGGCCGCAATGCGCCGCCGGTTTCCCTCGACGAATACGATTTCGATGTGTGGAACAGCGTCGTCGCGACGAACCTGACTGGCGTCTTTCTGTGCGCGCGGGCCGCATGGCGCCTGATGAAAGCGCAAACGCCGCAGGGCGGCCGGATCATCAACAACGGTTCGATCTCTGCGCATGCGCCGCGCCCCGATACGATCGCGTACACGGCCACCAAGCATGCGGTGACCGGGATCACCAAGTCGCTGGCGCTCGACGGCCGCCGCTACAACATCGCGTGCAGTCAGATCGACATCGGCAACGCGGCAACGTCGCTTACGGACCGGATGACGCAAGGCGTCCCGCAGGCCGACGGCAGCCTGGCGCCCGAGGCACGCATGGACGTCACGCATGTCGCGAACGCGATCGTCCAGATGGCGAACCTGCCGCTGGACACGAACATCCTGAACATGACGATCATGGCGACGGCCATGCCGTTCGTGGGACGCGGTTAAACGCACGCGGCACCCAATCCCGCTCGCACCGGGAGACATCACCCGCGTCACGACAGCGGACGATGTCTCCCGGAGACCGATGCACACCGGTGAAATCGCCTGAAAGCGCGACGCTGCACGTGGTGTCGACGCCGCCGGGCCAAACGCCGGCGAAGCCGCTATCGCCGCAGCCCGGCGCCCGCCTTCAACGGGCCCTGGTTTTCTTGCTGGTGGCCGGCGGCTTGACGATGACGAACTGACGGCGATCCTTGCCCCTGATCCAGAGCGGCGCATTGCCGCGCCCGCTCCACTCCTTCCCGCTCGCCGGATCGCGATAGCGCGCCGGCAGCACTTTCACGATGTACGAACCCCGGCTGCCATTGCGGCCGACCAGGTCGCGATGCTTGATCGCGTAGGTATCCATCAGCGAGTGAACCTCCGCGATCGCATCGACGCGTTCGCGTGCGCGTGCGCGCTCGATTTCCTCGTCCAGTTCGGCCAGCTCGACTACGAGCTGTGCATAGGTCTTGCTCGCGCTCATCTTCTGCTTCCTGCCCCGCATCCGCATGCTAACCGGCATGATTCGCATGACTAACTGACTGTTTCACGTCGCCCCGTGACGACGGCATTCACTCGATCGGCAAACGGCTCGCGTCGGCGCAACGAAGCACGCGACACGAGGGCAACGACACGCCGCCACACACCGGCACACACCGGCACACAGTGCGCGCCCGCGACGGCACGATCGCCCGCCCGAAACGATCCCCGCTCGGACATCCGGCGACACAATCGCGCCCTGCATTTCACATATCAAGTGATATTTGAAATGCAATCGTAATGGTATCTATCTTAAATATCAACTGATATCCTGCCTGCCATGAACATGGCCCCCCTTCCCCCGCGGCTGAGTCGCGAAGAAAGCCGCTTGCAGACCCGCGCCCATTTGCTCGCCGCGGCGAAGCGGCTGTTCGTCGACCGCGGGTTCGGCGCCACGTCGCTCAGGGATATCGCGGCCGAGGCCGGCTATACGCAGGGTGCGTTCTATTCAAACTTCGCGAGCAAGGAGGCGTTGTTCATCGAACTGATGCAGGAGCGCTCGAAGACGCAAGTGGCTGCGATCGCCCAGGCGCTGAGCGACCCATCCGCGTCCGGGGAGGACATCCTGAATGCGCTGGATGTCTGGTCGCGGACCGTCGATGCCGAGCCCGAGTGGTCGGTGCTGGGCGTCGAGTTCAAGCTTCTGGGGCGGCGCAACCCCGCTTTTGCCATCGCGTCGCAGGCGTTGCTGGACGCCCATCGCGATGGCCTCGCCTATTGCATCGAACAGATTTTCGCGCGGCTGAAGAAAGTGCCGCCCGAACCGCCGACCGTCCTCGCCATTGCGTTCATGGGGCTCTCGCAGGGCCTGTCGCTGCAGCAGTCGATCCTGTCCGAGGTGCCGATCGGGCACATGATCATGGTGTTCCTGCGCAGCCTGCTGGCCACGGCCGCGCCGGTGCGCTGACCGGAAAGGTCGCGCGCGACCCGGCAGCGACCGCCTCCGCGGCGGAGCCGGATCGCGCGTGACGCCATTCGACCCGTTGCGGCCGTTCGGCATACGCGATGACGCTCGTGTCCGGGCAGTGCCGCCGCGCCGTTCACGAACGCCGCGATGCCGCAACGACGCGCCGGCTGCGGACGGCCGGCGTCACGCGCGCAGGATCTCCTCGGCAACCTGTTCGAACGGCACGCGCCCGTGTCGAAGCTCGACCGTGTCGTCGCTCCCGAAGTCGATGTGACCGCTGTTCAGCCCGCGATTCAGTGCGATGAATCCATCGATTGCCGCGGTCGAAAACGGATTCATCGCGAGTACCCCGGCCCATGCGGACGGCTCGAGCGCCACCGGCCGCACCGGTCGATTCAGCGCACGCGCAAAGATCGCCGCGATGTCGCCGGGCGAATACGCCATCGGCCCTGCCAGGCCGATCTTCCGGATGCCCGCCCAGTCTTCACGCAAAAGATCCGCCGCGAGGCGGCCGATATCCTCGGTCGCGACCATCGGAATCGCGCGCTCGACCGGCACGAGCAGGCTCGGCAGAATACCTTGCGTGCGAACCGGATCGACGACGCGCGCCCAGTTCTCCATGAAATACGCCGCGCGCAGGAACACGACCGGCATGCCCAGTTCCGCCAGTCGTTGCTCGGCCGTGCGATTGGTCGCGATCACGCCGGTGCCGTCCGGCCGATCCGCGCCGACCGACGACAGCAGCACGAGTTTCGGCAAGCCCGCCGCGCGCACCGCGTCGGCGACGGCACGTGTCGTTACGTCCGCGTGTTCGAACAGGTTTTCCAGCGCATAGTTGGGCGGTTTGACCAGATACGCGCCGCGCGCGCCGGCGAAGGCACGCGTCAAGGCCGCGGCGTCGGCCAGATCCGCGACCGCCACTTCCGCGCCCTGCGCCGCCCAGCGCGCCGCCTTCGCGCGATCGCGCACGACCACGCGCACCGCGACGCCCGCATCGATCAGGGCCTGGGCCGCGACGGCTCCCGTGCGCCCGGTGACACCCGTAACAACGAACATGTGCTCTCCCGTCAGACGCTCCACCCGTTGGAGCGATGACTTCGATGATGTAGGCTGGCATCACATAACTCAAATGCATACCAGTCATGTCCAGCATGCACGAAGTGGATTTGCGCGCCGTCGATCTCAACCTGCTCAAGCTGCTCGACGCATTGCTCAAGGAGCGCAGCGTCACGCGGGCCGGCGCGCGGCTCGGCCTGACGCAGCCGGCGGCAAGCCGCGCGCTGGGCCGCCTGCGCACGCTGCTCGACGATCGCGTCGTCGTGCGCACGCCGAAGGGGCTGGAGTTCACGCCGCGCGCGGCGTCGCTCGCGTTGCGCGTGTCGCGCGTGCTGACGGAAGCGGCCAGCATCGTCGCGCCGGCCGTATTCGATCCGGCCACCGCGCGCGGACAGTTTTCGATCGCGAGCCTCGATCACATGGCGCTGACGCTGATCCCTGACGTGAATGCGCGGCTGGAGCAGCGCGCGCCCGGCATGGATCTCGACGTGCCGCCGTCACGCGGCAACAACGTCGAACTCGTGGTGGACGGCACGGCCGGTATCGCGCTCGGCGCGTTCGACGACGACACCCTGCCGGCCGGCATCTATCGTCGCAAGCTCTACGACGACAGCCTGGTCTGCCTCGTCCGCAACGGGCATCCGGCACTGTCCGCGCGGCTGACGCCGAAGCGTTTCGCGGCGCTGTCGCACGTGCTGGTGACGATCGGCGGCCGCGGTGGCGAGCAGGTCGACGCAGTTCTCGCGCAGCAAGGGCTGCAGCGGCGAATCGCGATGCGGTTGCCGCACTTTCTGGTGGCGCCGATGGTGGTCGCGAAAAGCGACATGACGCTGGTGCTGCCGCGCCGTCTCGCGCGGCACGTCGCGCAGTCGATGCCGGTCACGCCGGTGCCGCTGCCGGTCGAGGTGCCGCCGTTCGCGTTGACGATGATCTGGCACGAGCGCACGCACGACGATCCGGCGCACGGGTGGCTGCGCCGGCAGATTGCCGAGCTCGCGCAGGACATGGCGCCGTAGCGCGCGACCGCGATCGCTACCCGCGATAGCGCAGTGCGTCGACCACCAGCGAAAACGCGGGGGACGCATGACGGCGGCTCGGGTAGTAGAGGTAGTACGGCTCGTAGGTCTTGCGCCAGCCCGACAGCGCTTCGACCAGTTGCCCCGCGGCCAGCTGATCGGCGACGTACGCATGCGGCAGGTACGCCAGCCCGAGCCCGCTCAGTGCGGCATCGCGCGCCGACCCGATGCTGTTGCCGACCAGTTGACCATCGACCTTCACGCGCTGCTCCTTGCCCGCTTTCGCGAACACCCACGGGAAATATTCGCCGTGCGTCGGCAGGCGCAGGTTGATGCAGAGATGCTCGGTCAGGTCGCGCGGGTGTTTCGGCGCCGGCCGGCGCACGAAATACGCGGGCGCCCCGACGACCGACATCGGATGCGGCGCGCTGATCTGCACGGCGATCATGTCTTTGGCCACGAGCCCGCCGCGCCGCACGCCCGCGTCGTAGCGGCCGCTGACGATGTCGGTCAGACCGTAATCGATATTGAGTTCGACGCGTATGTCCGGGTACGCAGGCAGAAGTCGCGTCACGGCCGGCTGCAGAACATGCTGCACCGCATATTCGTCGGCATTGAGGCGGACCGTCCCGGCGGGCTTGTCGCGCAGGTGGGTAATTTCGTCGAGGCCCGCATCGATCTCGCCCATCGCCGGGCCGATCAGCTCCAGCAACCGGCTGCCCGCGGCGGTCAACGAGACGCTGCGCGTGGTGCGCGCGAACAGTTGCAGGCCCAGCCGCGTCTCGAGCGCACGGATGACCTGGCTGAGCGCCGACTGCGATACGCCCAGGCGCGCGGCCGCGCGCGTGAAGCTGCCTTCTTCGGCGACCAGCAGGAATGCCGTCAGGTCCTTGAGGTTGTTGCCGTGCATTCAGAAGCTCCGCTTATCACTGCATCAAAATTTTTCTGGATTATCACCGAGCCTGTCAAGGTCTAAAGTCCTCCTTGCCGCGAGCACCGACGGTACGCCCTCGTTGACGGCATGCCGGCGTTCGGCTCGCTCACCGGGAGACTGTTCCGGATCCACTCATCGCGCGCAGGGCCCGATCGTCGACACGACCGGCCACGCGCACACGACAGGACCTCACCATGAAAACCGTGACCTTCAAGAACCGCATGTGGGACGTGGCCGCCGATCTTCGCTTGCCGAAGGACTTCGATGAAACGAAGACCTACCCGGCCATCGTCTGTGCGCACCCGATCAGCAGCTGCAAGGAGCAGACGTCGGGCCGCATCTACGGCGAACAGCTCGCCGAGCAGGGGTTCATCACGCTGGCCTTCGACGCATCGACCCAGGGCGCGAGCGGCGGTGAGCCGCGCTTCAGCGAAGATCCCGCGCTGCGCGTGGAAGACTTCCGCTACGCGGTGGACTACCTGGTCACGCTCCCGTTTGTGGACGAGCAGCGCATCGGCGTGCTGGGCATTTGCGGCGGTGGCGGTTATGCGGTCAATGCCGCGATGACCGAGCGCCGGTTCAAGGCGGTGGCAACGGTGGTCGGCGCCAACTACGGCCGCCTCATGCGCGAAGGCGACATGACGCCCGACTCGGCGCTGAAGACGCTGGACGCGATCGCCAGCCAGCGCACGGCGGAAGCACGCGGCGCGGCCCCGCTGCTGACGACCTATATCCCGAACTCCCGTCAGGAATGCGAACAAGCGGGCCTGACCAATGTGGACATCGTCGAGGCGGTCGATTACTACAAGACGCCGCGCGGCCAGCAGCCCGGTTCGCCGAACCAGCTGCGTTTCGCGAGCCTCGCGCCGGCGGTCGGCTGGGATGCGTTCTTCCTCGCCGAGCATCTGCTGACGCAGCCGCTGCACATCGTCATCGGCGGCGGCGAGCCGGGCGTGTTCGGTTCGTACCGCGACGGCTTCGACCTGTACAACCGCGCGCGGTCGAGCGAGAAGACGCTGCAGATCGTGCCCGGCGCCACCCACTATGACCTGTACGACCAGCCTGCGCCGACCAGCCAGGCGCTGGAGCAGCTGGTGCCGTTTTTCCGGAAACACCTGGGGGCGTAACGCGACGGCTTCTACCAGCTGCGAGCCGGGCTGCCTGCCGGCCTTGCCCGGACGTGACGCGGTCGCCGGCCTCTTCCGCCGCACCATCCCGTGCCGCGATAGTCTGAGCTGACGTACTGAAGAGGACGGCAACGCAACCCGCGTTGCCGTCCTCTTCGCATTGCTTCACCGCAAGTCGAGTTGCGCCTTGAGAATCGCCTGCGCGCGATTCCTGACGTCCAGCTTCAGATACACGTTCTTCAGATGAAACTTCACGGTGTTTTCGGACAGGAACAGCTTCTCCGAAATCTCGCGATTCGATGCCCCGCTGCACAGCAACCGCAGGATTTCCTGTTCGCGCTGCGACAGTGCGCCGTACCACGCCGCCGTATGGAACCGTTGTTCGGATGCCTGCGCCGTATGCGGCATCTCCGCGTCGGGCGACTGGTCGAGTAACGCGGCCAGTTCGGCGCCTTCGTCGAGCAGCGCGCGTCGGCAGCCGCCGGCGTTCGCCGTTTCGCGTACGCCCTGCAGCGTTCGCAGCGCGAGCCGCGTATGCCCCTGCCGGTGCTGCACCAGCGCCTGCAGCACGTGCAGCTTGACCGACAGCAGCGGCCGCGCCGGCGTGATCGCCAGCGCGGCTTTCAGCAACTCGCCGGCCCGGTCGAGTTGCTGCCGGAACAGCGCGAGCCGGATACGGCCGAGCAGCCGCCCGCTCAGCATCTCGGTGATGGGAATCCATACGGGATCCGATGGCGACGCGTCGTCCGTCACGTGCTGCAGCAGCGCATCGACACGCGCCGCATCGCCGCTGCGCCCGGCAAAGTAAAGCCGCTCCCACGCGATCATCTGGCGCACGCCCGACCACTGGCTCTGAAAACTCAGGCGCTCGAGCGTGTCGAGCGTGTCGCGCGCCTGGATCATCCGGCCTCGTGCTGCGTGGATGCGCGCGATCGAGACCATCGACAGCGCGATGAATTCCGGCACCGCCGCCAGCGCGATCTCGTCCTCGAACTGGGTCGCCAGCCGTTCCCCGATGTCGAGCGCATCGGCTTCATAGCACGCCCAGATCCGCGAGGCCGCCAACGCTACGGCCGCCATCCCGCGATTCACGTAGGGCCACGGCCGCGAGCCCGACGTCGCGCGCGGCGCTTCGGTCGCGAGCCTCGGTTGCCCGCTGGTGACCTGCAGGATGCAGCGCAGCGCGAGTGTGTATCCCTGGCTGAACGCTGCCTGCGCATGATCGTTGTGGCTGTTCGCCAGCACGAGCATGTGGTGGATGTCCTCCTCGTTCCACGTCGCCATCGCGCTGAACGTCAGCAGGTTCGCGGCGGCGCCCAGTTCGAACGCCTCGAAGATGTCGCGCGCCGGCTGATGCAGCACGGGGATGTTCGCGAGACGCGCGGCGCCGCGCAGATCGTCGTTGAACATCGTCGCCATCGCCAGCACGACGTCCGGATTGTGCACGGTGCCGTCATGTTCGCCCGCTCGCGTCTGGTCCAGGTACGACAGCAACGGATGCGTCGGGCTCCCGCGACGCAGGAACACGAGCGCCCATGCCACCTTGATCGCGAGACTGCGGTTGCCGAGCACTTCGTTCAGCGGAAGCCGGTCGAACCAGTACACCACCGTGGCCAGCTCCGCGCCCGCGATCAGCCGCGATGCCCATTCGTCGAGCGTGCGCACCGCAAGCGCGTACTCGCGCGCCTCGACCGCGTGATACATCGCCTCCTCGGGCACGCCGTGGCGCACGTACCAGTGCGCCGCGCGCCGGTGCACGTCGAGCACGCCATCGGGATCGTCCTGGGCGAGGCGGTCGGACAGGAAGCGCGCAAACAGGCTGTGATATCTGTACCAGCCCGGATTGCCATCGAGCGCCTCCAGAAACAGGCCGTCCTGCTCCAGCCGCTGCAGCATGGCGTCCGCGTGATGTGCGCCGGTCGCCTCCGCGCACAGCGATCCGTTCAGGCGCCGCAGCAACGAGGTTTTCAGCAGGAACACCTGCACATCCGGCGGCTGCAGCGACAGCGTGTTTTCCGACAGGTAGCGCACCAGCTCCAGCGGCCCGCAATCGCGCATCTCGTCGACCGTATGCCAGGGATTGCCGCGCGCAAGCGCAAGCTTGAACAGCTGCAACCCCGCCGGCCAGCCCTCGGTGCGCGCCTGCACGAACGACGCGATATCCGCGTCGAGCACCCCGTCGTCCCGGGCGGTCATGAATTCCACCGATTCCTCGGGCGAGAAACGCAGGTCCTCCATCCGCAGCACCAGCGCCTCCTCGGCGACGAGCAGCGTGCTCACGCCGATGTCCGGCAAATTGCGCGACCCGATATAGATCCGGCAGCGGCCTGGCAGCGCGCGCAACAGGTCGCGCAGGAAACGCAGGATCGCCGGATCGCGGATCCACTGGAGATCGTCGATGCACAAGCCGATCGGCCCGGGAATCTGCCCGAATCGATCGAGCACCCAGTCGATCATGTTGTCGGTCGTCGCCGGCGACTGCTCGGGCGCGGGGCCGCCCGCGTCCGCCACCATCTGCGTGACCAGCGCGATGAAGTACGTTTCGAAGCGGCGCGGATCGTTGTCGTTCTCGTCGAGCGTCAGCCAACCGACCGTCCAGCGCTTCGCGGTGCCGATCTCCATGATCTGCCGAAGCAGCGTGGACTTGCCGCTGCCGAGCGGCGCGTGCAGGATCACGACGTGCGGCACGCCGAGCCGCGTCACGCGTTCGAGCAACGCGTGACGCACGATCGCGCCGCGTCGCGCGGCAGGCGGGGAAAACTTGTGCTCGCGCAGATCCACGCCGTCATGACGCACACTGCGCGGGATCGCATTTCGGGAAACGGTCACGATCATCCGGGTGAAGGGTCGGGTCGATCATCCTGCCGCATTCGCGCGGCAGCTTCAAGCCATGGCATCGCCGTCCGGCACCGCACGCGCGTCCGGCAGCGGCGGCGTCCATCCGCCCACCCGGGAAAACGCGGAGAACGCTGCAAACGGATTACAGCAGTAAGGCCGCAGGCATGCCGCCGGTTCATGGGCTGCGGGGTCGTCATCGGCTGTCGCGGCGGCCGCTTCGGGAAGCGAGGCAGTCGCGATCATCGCGGCACTTCGGCGGCAAACGCGACGTACGCATCGAGCGCGGCCGGATTGGCCATCGCGTCACGGCTCGCCGCCTGCTCGACCGGACGCCCCATCAGGATCTTGCGCACCGGCACCTCCATTTTCTTGCCCGTCAGCGTGTACGGTATCTGGTCCATCGCGACCATCGTGTCCGGCACGTGGCGCGGGCTGCACAGCGTGCGCAACCGTTCGGCGATGCGCGCACGCAGCGCTTCATCGAGCGTCTCGCCTTGGCGCAGCCGCACGAACAGCGGCATGAAGAAACGGCCGCCCGGCAGCTCGCAACACACGACCAGGCTGTCGGCCACCTCGTCGATCTCCTCGACGACGCGATAGATCTCCGCCGAGCCGATTCGCACGCCGTATCGATTCAGCGTCGAATCCGCGCGCCCGTAGATGTAGCAGCCACCGTCGCGCGTCAGCCGCATGAAATCGCCGTGCCGCCATACGCCGGGGAAGGTTTCGAAGTACGACTCGCGATACCGCGTGCCGCCGTCGTCGTTCCAGAAGAAGATCGGCATCGACGGGGCCGGCTGGGTCACGACGAGTTCACCCACTTCGTCGACGACCGGCTGCCCGTCGTCGTTCCACACGTCGACCGCCATGCCGAGCATGCGCGCCTGGATCTCGCCCGCGTGGACCGGCAGCGAGGGCACCGCGCCCACCAGCCCGCTGCACAGCTCGGTGCCGCCCGATTGCGACGTGACCCACAGGTCCGGTTTCACGTTGCGGTAGAACCACGCGAACGTCTCGGGCGTGCTCGGCGCGCCGGACAGCAGCACGCTCCTGAGTGCCGACAGGTCGAACTGCCGCCCCGGCTCGATGCCCGATTTTTCCATCATCTGCACGAAGGTCGGACTGCCGCCGAAGCAGGTGGCGCCGGCGTCGGCCGCGAGCCGCCACAGACACTCGGGGCCGCCGTGCATCGGGCTGCCGTCGTAGAGCACGGCGGATGCGCCGGTCAGCAGCGCGGCGACCAGCAGATTCCACATCATCCAGCCGGTCGTGCTGTAGAAAAACATCACGTCGCCCGGGTGCAGATCCATATGCAGGTGCATCAGCTTCAGGTGCTCAGCCAGGATGCCGGCATGACCATGCACGATTGCCTTCGGCAAACCCGTGGTGCCCGACGAGAACACGATCCACAACGGGTGATCGGCGCCGACCCGCTCGAAGCGGAACGTATCGGCCGGCACGTCGGGGCCAGCGAGCAACGCGTCCCACGCGTGCACCGCGCACGGCAGCGACGCCGCGTCGTCCGGCATCGCGTCCGCCACGTTCGGCAGCCAGACGAGCGTCTGCAGCGACGGCAACGCCTGCGCGATCTCGGCGACCTCGCGCCGGCGATCGAAGACCTTGCCGCCGAAGTGGTAGCCGTCGGCGGCGATCAGCACCTTCGGCGCGATCTGCTGAAAGCGGTCGACGACGGTGCGCACGCCGAAGTCGATCGCGGCCGACGACCATATCGCGCCGATGGCGGTCGTCGCGAGCATCGCGATCGCGCACTCGGGCACGTTCGGCAGATACGCGACGACGCGATCGCCCGGCGCCACGCCGAGCTCGCGCAGGCGGGTCGCAAAGCGCCGCACCTGGCTCGCGAGATCGGCAAGCGACATCGTCTGCAACGGTCGCGTTTCCGACGCGTAATGGAAGGCCGGGGCCGCACCCGCATGCGCGGCGTTCTGCAGCACATGCTCCGCGTAGTTCACGCGCGCATCCGGAAACCAGCGCGTATGCGGCATCGGTGCGCCATCCGTCACGCGTCGCGCCGAGCCGTCGTACCGCACGCCGTACCATTGCCAGATCGACGACCAGAACGCGTCCGGCTCGCGTACCGACCAGCGCCACAGTGCGTCGTAGTCCGCACAGACCAGATCGCGATCGGTCGCGAGCCAGTCGAGATAGCGCGCAAGATGGGAGCCGCGGACGAATGTCTCGTCGGGCGTCCACAGCAGTTCGCCTTCGTTCACCATGTCAATCGCCTTTCATGTAAGAGCGCGAGCCGTTCGAGAACGGTCTCCGGATGCGCCGCAGCGGGAATGTCGGCCACGTCGAACGCCTTGGGTTCCGGCGCCGGCAGGCCGCCGTCCTGCCAGAACGCGTCCGGCACGACGATACCGGCCGCGCCGTGCCCGCATCGCGCCGGCGCGATCGTAAAATCCGGCCCCTGGCCGTCGGCAAGCGTCACGGCCGCCGGCCATTGCATTCCCCAGTCCCAGCCGTAATGCGTCGCGACGTTCGCGACGGGTTGATAGAGTTCGAGCCACAGCGCGGTTTCGTCGGCCGCCCACGTACGCGACTCGCGCAGCAGCACCGCGTCGACGCCCGCCGTCGCGAATACCCTCAGGAAATCCGCGATGCTCGACGCCGCCGCATCGGCGGCGTCCTCGTCGACCTCGCCGCCCGACGAACCGCCTGCCGACGCAAGCGCCAGCGCCGCCCAGTCGCGTGGAGACGGTAGCACGAGCGCAAAGATCGCATCGGGCAACGCCGCGCGCAACGCGCCCGCCAGCGCGGCCGCATGCTCGCGCAGCGGCGTGCTCGCGAGACACGCCTTCAGCGGCAGATGCGCGCGCTTCGTGTTCGCGGCCATCGCATCCGTCAATGCCGCGTCGCGCGCCAACCATGCCGCGGCAAGATCCGCCAGCGGCAGCGTGAGCACGTCCGATCCGAGCAAGCCGTGCGCCTGACGCGCCCACGCGACGCACGCGGCACTGTCGAGCCACGGCGCGCTGCCGCCCGCGAGCAACGGCACGCTGTAGCGATCGTGATTCAGCCAGAGCGGCCGGCGTACCCGAGCGGGTTCGATGAGTCGAGACATGATGCCTTCCAGTTCAGCATGAGGCCGGGCGGCCGTCGATCACGCGACCGCCGCCCGTCCTGCAGGGAAAAACGTTCGGCGCGGCGGCTCTCGCCCGCCGCGCCTCGGCCGTGGCGCCGGCTTATGCTTGCGCCGTCTTGCCGGCCAACTGCGCCTCCAGCTCCGCGATCCGGACATCCTTCGGATCGAGCATGAATGCGCCCTGTATCGCGTCCGCCGGCATCCTGACGCGCTGGCCCAGCGTCGTCGCGTAGATCTCGGTGCTGTCGTTCCAGCTACCGAAGTACGGCAGCGTCGCAGGCGGCTCCGGCGTCACCCACGCGTCGCAGAACGCGTCGAACGGCTTGCCGCGCGCGATCCGTGCGAGCCGTTCGGCCGCGCGCGCTTCTGCCGTCGCCTCGACATCCACGACCAGCGTCTCCTCGTCGTAGACGACCTTGTAGATGTCGCGTGCGTTCTCGTGCGACATCAACTCCTCGCGAAGATCCTTCATCACGAGCGCCGGATCGCGTTCGAGCACGTCGCCATAGCCGCCGCCCGAGCCCTGGCAGATCATGTAGATCTCGCCCTCGTTGCAGATCTCGAACGTCATGCCCATGTCGTGGCTGCTGTACTGCGCGCCGGGAATCGGCCGCTTGTTCATCAGCTCGACGATGTCGAACGTGTCGACGGCCTTCGGGTTCTCCTCGAGCACCTTGAAGATGTTGATGCCCTTGATCTTCATCAGCTGGTAGCTCGGGCACGAGTAGCCGCCGAACAGCCCCTGCGCCGACGGGAACTTCGAGCCCTCGCAGCCGGTCATGAAGCCCCACAGACCCGAGCCGCGCGCGGTCGCGATCTGCTCGTAGCCCATCCCGCCGCGATACTTGCCCCAGCCGATCCGGTCCTTCGCAAGCCGCTGCGCGCCGAGACGGATGATCGGCGTATCCTCTTCCGCGATCTCGTGCTCGCCGGTGTCGCACATGAAGCCGAACACGGGCGAAATCGAATGCTCGCCATCCGCGTGGCTGCGCGCGCCCTGCCCGTTGCCGTTGATGTCCGCGCAGAAGTTGCCGGTCACGTCGCCGTGCTGCGTCAGGCCGCCGTAGATGAACGTCGCCGCCTGGTCGTACTGCGACGCGATCACCGCCGAGTAGCGGTGCGGCAGGCTGTAGCTCAGCTTGTTCATCGGAATCGTCCACACGACGCAACCCTTGAACAGCGGCATCAGGCTCATCGCCTGCGGCATCTCGCCTTCCGCATCGAGGATCGAGTTGCGATCGGTGATGATCTCGATCGGCGACAGCACGGCCATCGTATGCGGCAGGTCGGGCCAGATGTTCTGCAGCAGGCCCGTGCACAGCGCCGCCTTGAACGACGCGATGTTGGTATTGACCGAGCGGTTCATGAACTGCGGCGCCGAGCCGCGGAAATCCATCACCATCCGGTCGCCCTTCACGGTGATCGCGCACGCGATCTTCTGCAGCGCGTTCTCGCGCAGGCTGGAATCCATGAACTGCAGCACCCGCGTGGTGCCGTCGGGCAGTTCACGAATTCGGCGGCGCATCTCCGTTTCGACGTCTTCCAGGTGCGTGCGCAACGTGCCGATCAGCGCGTCGCGACCATACTGGTCGAGCAGCGCGATGATCCGCTCGCGCAGGCGCAGCACCGCGTGCAGCTTCACCTTCATGTCCTCGAGCTGGAGGCGCGGGTCGCGCACCGAGTTCTGCAGGAACGTGACGAGGTCGCGCTTCAGCTCGAAGTTCTCGACGATCTTGAACGGCGGCATCTTGATGCCTTCGTCGTACTTGCTCTCCGCCTTGGCCGGCAGCCCGCCCGGTTCGGTGGAGCCGTTCTCGCCCTCGTGGATCGTCGACGACAGCCAGCACACGAGTTCGCCCTTGTAGAACAGCGGCATCATCATCGACTGGTCGGTGTTGTGGATGCCGCCGTAGCGCGCGTCGTTGTGAATGAAGCCGTCGCCGTCCTTCACGCCGACCGTCGGGTCGTTCACCCAGTTCTTGATGATGAAACGGATCGGATAGAAACAGCACGCGGCAAACGCGATGATCCCGTGCGGCGCGATCATCGACAGGTCGCCCTGCGCGGTGTAGATCGCGGTGACGAGGTCGCCCCACTTCGCGCCCGGCGCCGCGCCCATCTGGTTCACCATCGTGAACGCTTCGGACAGCGCCGAGTTGATCAGCCCGCGCACATGGTGGACCTGGTGCGGGTCGACGCCGCGCGCCAGCACGTCGTTTTCCACCTTCGAGCGCGGCAGGATGCTGTGATTGCGCATGATCTCGGGATCGGGGCCGAGAAACAGCGTGTTGTCGGCGATGAACTTGTCGAGCAGCGCCCGGTCTTCCGCATTGATGTCGTTTTGCATGTCGAACTCCTTGCTTACTTGCGCAGGAACCACGCGCCGCCCTGGGCCGTCGCCTGATAGATCCAGCCCGGCTCGACGAGGAACGTCGTCGCGCGTGTCGTGATGACGGCCGGCCCTTCGATCTGCGTGCGCTCGGCACGCGCGCGGTCGTCGTAGATGGCGGTGCGTTGCGGCCCGTCGTGTCCGACGAAGTGGCAGTCGCGATAGCCGACCGGCTCCGGCGGCGGCAGCGGGTTGTCGCTGACCGCGAGCTTCGCGAACTTCACCGACGGCTGTTCGACGTACGCGCAGACCCGCAGCGTGTTGATTCGCACGCCGGTTTCCGGGCTTTGCGAGCCGTCCCCGAAGCGCGAGCCGTAGCTCTCGTGGAACAGCTCCATCAGCGTCAGCACGTCGCGCTGCGTCTTCAGGCGCGAGATCGGCGTGACGACGGCCGTCTGCACGCGCTGGTTGCCGTAGCGCATGTCGAGTTCGAGCCGGTAGCGGATCTGCGACGGATCCATCCCCTGCCGTTCGAGATCCTCGCGCCCGCGCCGCTCGAGCTCCTCGACGCCGCGGTTGAACGTGTCGAAATCCAGGAAGAACGATTTCGTGTTCGGGTTGAACAGCACGGTCCACGTGTTCATCTCGTGGATATGCATCTGGTTCACCGTCCCCGCACCGCAGGCGGAGAACGTCGACGAATACGGCGGCGCCAGCACTTTCGCGACCCCGAGCGCGGACGCGATCCCGCACGCATGCAGCGGCCCGTTGCCGCCGTACGCGAGCACCGTGAACTCCTTCGGCTCGAAGCCGCGCGTGCGCAATTCGGTGGCGATGCCGTTCGCCATCGACGCGTCGACCTGCTTCTTGATCAGTTTGGCCGTTTCGATCACGTCGAGATCGAGCACGTCGCACAGGTCGTCCTGCATCGCCTGCTTCGCGCGGCGCGGATTCAGCGGAATGCGGCCGTTCGCGTAGTTCTTCGGATCGAGATAGCCGAGCAGCAGGTCGGCGTCGGTGACGGTCGGATGCTGGCCGCCGCGGTCGTAACACGCGGGCCCCGGATCGGAGCCGGCCGACTGCGGGCCGATCTCGACCGTCTTGTACATCCGCTCGTAGCGCGCGATCGAGCCGCCGCCCGCCCCCAGCGCGACGAGGTGCACCATCGGCACGCTGACGAGCCAGCGGTCGATCACCGGGTTGAAGTCGTAGAACTTCTGCCCGCCCTGCACGACGATCCCGATGTCGAAGCTCGTGCCGCCCATGTCGGTCGCGACGACGTTGCCCAGTTCGGCCGCCACCGCCAGGTACTCGCTCGCGGCGATGCCCGACACCGGCCCCGAGTGGACGGTCTGCAGTGCGTCGGTCGAGTTGAGTTGCGCCATCCCGCCCGAGTTGTGATTGACGAGCATCGGCTTCGTATAGCCCTGCTGCCGCAGGTTCAGCTCCAGCGTGCCGAGCCCGTGGTACATGATCTGATGCAGGAATGCGTCGATGATCGACGACGTCGCGCGCGAATACTCGCCCTTGCGGCCGACCACCTGGTGCGACAGCAGCATCGGGATCGCACCGAGCATGTGCGCCGGGTACTCCTCGAGGAAAATCTCGCGCACGCGCAGCTCGTGCACCGGGTTCACGACGCTGTTCGTGAACATCACGACGAGCGCCTGCGCACCGGCGTCGACGAGCTCGCGGATACGCAACCGCACGTCGTCCTCGTCGAGCGTCCAGAACACCTGGCCGACGTAGTCGACACGCTCGCGAATCTCGCGGATCAGCGGGATCGCCACGAGCGGCTCCGGGCGTGCCGCATTCGGAATGTCCATCTGCTCGTGCTCGGACAGCCCTTCCCCGTAACCGCGGGCCCGCGACAGCGGCACCGTGTGCTTGAAGCCCGTCGTGACGAGCAGGCCGACGCGCGGGCCCTTGCGCTCGATCAGCGCGTTGGTGCCGAGCGTCGTCGCGTAGCGCACCGAATCGACTTCGGACAGCAGCTGGGTCGGCGTCAGTTCGAGCTGACGGCACGCGTCCGCCAGCGAATCGTTGAAACCGACCGCCAGATTGTGGTGGGTCGTGAGCGACTTGCCCTCGACGCAATGATCGCCCCATGCCACGAAGCAATCGGTGAAGGTGCCGCCAATGTCGACGGAAACACGTTTCATGATCGAATCTCCCCGTGGCTCAAGTAGACGACGCGTCGGTGCCGGCACCGACCGTGTGACGATGATGGGCGGCTGCATGCAGCGCGCGCTGCAGCTTGACGCGTTCGAGTGCGAGATCGGGCGCCTGCGCGGGCTCCGTCATCTCGTCGCGATCCTTCCATTGCAGCTTCAGCGCGTCGATGTCGAGATCGATGTCGTGCAGCGGCGGATGGCCCGGCGGCAGATATTCGGCTTCGACGAGCACGCCGCACTCCGGGCAGTAGTACTCGAGAATCCGGCACCAGTCCGGGTCCGGCGAGTAAGTGCGTGCGTAGCGGTCCGGATCGAGCAGCGGCTTGTGAATCTCGCGCGGATCGCGATCGTGGACGAGCAGGCCGCGCTTGTAGTTGTCGCGCGCGCTGCCGTGCGCGTGACCGCAGCGCCGGCACTCCCACTGTTCCGTGCCGAGATCGATGCGCAGGGTTTCGGTAATCAGGACTTTCATTATTCGTTCTCCGTGCCGCTGCTGAGCAGGATGTCTCCGGCGGAATTGATGTCGAAATGCCAGCCGGCGTCGATGCGCCCCGTGAAGAACGCTTCCTCGAGTACCGCCGGGCCGGACGCGCGTACCGCAACGCCCTTCGGCTGATCCTCGACGCGGTACAGCGGCAGTTCGACTTCGCGGCCATCGACCACGACGTGCCGCGTGCCGTGCGCCACCGCGGGCTGGTGGTCGGCCTCGCCGAAGCGGCCGTCCAGCGTCGCTTGCGGCATGCGTTTGATCGCGGTCAGCGACACGGACAGCGTCGCATCCGGCGCCAGCCCGGCCGGCAGCGTCGTGCCGGTCACCGCGTGCTCGGTACTCCGGCCGTCGGCGCCGGCCGCTTCGACCGTATAAATCAACCGGCAGTCGTCGATCGCCGCGTCTTCACCGAACATCGCACGCGACGCCTGCGTCAACAGCGTGTCCATCGCAGCAGCGAGTGCGCGGTCGGACGCTTCGGCAAGGGGCGCCGAGAAGCTGTGACCCACATCCGAAAAACCGATTCCGTAGGCGGAAAACACGGCCGCCAGCCCTGGAATCAGCACCCGCTTCACACCGATCGCCTCCGCGACGCGGCACGCGACGAGCGCCCCCGCGCCGCCGAACGCGGCGAGCGTCGTGTCGGGCCGGATCGGCGAATACGCGGTGAGGCTGTCGGCGACCTTCTTCACCCACGCGGCTTCCATCGCGGCGAGCGCTTCGAGGTCGCCCATCTTCAGCGGATCGGCCACATGCGCATGAATCGCCTGGCGGGCGCGCGCCGGGTCGAGCTGCAGCTTGCCGCCGAAGAACGACGCGGGATCGAGCAGGCCCGACAGCGTGAATGCATCGGTCATCGTCGCCTGCGTGCCGCCCAGGCCGAAACAGGCCGGCCCGGGCGCGCTGCCGACGCTTTCCGGCCCGACCGCGATGCGTTCGCCTTCCACGCGGATGATCGAGCTGCCGCCGACGCCCGCGCTGACCACGTCGCACAACGCGAACGACGTCGCGACGCCTTCGACGCTGCCGCGCCGGTCCGCGCGCACGCCCCGTTCGTCGACGACACCGATGTCGGTCGTCGTTCCGCCGATGTCCATCGACAGCAGATGCGTCAACGCGTAGTGCCGGGCCAGCACGCGCGCGCCTTCCATCCCGCCGCGCGGGCCGGAACTGTAGGTCTTCAGCGCGATCGTCTTCGCGACGCGTCCCGCATGGCCGTCGTTGCGGAACACGAGCAGCGGGCTCTGCGCGCGCGCATCGCGCAGCTTCTGTTCGGCGCTGTAGAGAAAGCGCTCCATCGCCGGATGCAGGAATGCGTTGAACAGCGCGGTCCACGTGCGGCGCACGTCGCTCGCATCGTCGGCGATTTCGTGGGCATACAGGATCGGCAGCGCGCCGAGCAGGTGCGGCGGAAAGCTGCGCAGCAGCCTGCGCTTCAGGCGCTGTTCGAGTTCGACGCGGCGCGGGCCGCCGATCGCCACGACGAGCCGGTTGGCCCCCGACGCGGCGAGTTCGCCGACCGCGCGGACCACGTCGGCTTCGGGCGCATCGCCGGACAGCGTGACCGCGCGGCTGCCGATCACCGCGTCGAACAGGCCGGCGGCGCCGTCGGCTTCGCGCACCTGCTCAGCCGACAGCGTTCCGCCGACCACGAGCCCGAGTCGCGGCCCCTTGCGCTCCACGAGCGCGTTCGTCCCCTGTGTCGTCGAGTAGCGGATCGCGGCCGTCGACAGCAGCAGCGCCTCCAGGTCTTCATTGCCGTAAATCGCCACGGACGCCTTGCGCAGCCCGTCGAACAGGCATTGCGACAGGTCGTGCGGCGTGGTCAGCGTTTTCGTGCGGATCACGTTGTCGCCATCCATCACGCAGATGTCGGTCAGCGTGCCGCCGTTGTCGATGTTGATCAGGCGATGCCGCGCGGTCCGTGTGCCGGACGTGCCCGATACCGCGGGCTGGATCGAATCGGTTGGGATTGTCATGAGCTCTCTCGCTTCGTGATCGGCCGGTTCAGGCGCGGCCCGGCTGCCGTGCCCGCGCGGCACGATGCATGTCGATGGGCGCGCGCGGTTCCGTCATGCAACCGTGTGGCGTCGGAAAAGGAAGGGAATGCACGTCGTCTCCTGTTTGTTCATGTTCGTCGTGGAATCAGTGTAGGCATCGGCCTGTCGGCCGCCGCCACCCGTCCGGGTAGTTATCGGGTATGGATTGCCCGTATCGGTCGCGCGCGTCAGGCGCCGGCCGACGCGTTCGCGCCCGCCCGCTCGATCGCCGGCTTCACACTGTCGATCGCGCCGCCGCCGTCGCACGGAATCACCGCGCCGGACACGTACGACGCATACGGCGACGCGAGAAACAGCGCGAGATTCGCAATGTCGTCGGTCGTGCCGAACCGGCGCAGCGGCACGGCCGACTCGGCCAGCGCGAGTTCGTCGTCCGTACGGGCGATCAGCTTGCGAAATCCTTCCGTGCCGTCGATCGGGCCCGGCGAGATCGCGTTGACGCGCACGCCGTCGGCGCCCCATTCCAGCGCGAGCACGCGCGTGAGCTGGTCGATGCCGGCTTTCGCCGCGGAGGCATGTGCCTGATGGCGCATCGGCACCGTCGCCTGCGGCGCGGTGATGCTGATGATCGATGCGCCCGGCTTGCGCAGATGCGGATAGGCCTGCCGCATCACGTTGAACGAGCCGATCAGGTCGATATCGATGACCGTGCGGAATCCGTTCGCCGACATCGCATTCGCGTCGCACAGGAAATTGCCCGCCGCGCCCGATATCAGCACGTCGATCGGGCCGAATTCGCGCGCCGCGTCGCCGAGCGCGGTGCCCACCGCGTCGAAATCGCGGACGTCGGCGCATGCGCCGTACACCGACGCATGCGTCATGCGCAGCGTCTGCACGGCCGCGTCGACGTTCTCGCGCTTGCGGCTCGCCACGCTGACGGCCGCGCCGCATCGCGCGAATGCTTGCGCGATGCCGAAGTTGATGCCGGTCGTGCCGCCGAAGACGAACACGTGGCGTTGCTCGAACCCTAACTCGATCTGCATGCTGCCCTCCTGTCGAACCCTGGGAACCGCATCGTCAGAACAGGTGGCGCACGCCGAGCACGGTGCCGAACGTCGACCCGTTCGCGCCGTACAGCGCGCCGTTCGTCGACAGACCCGTGTTCATCTTGCCGTGGTTGTTCACATAGCCAAGCTGCCCGTACAGCAACGTCGCCTTCGACAGGCTGTACGTCAGCCCTGCGGCCGCCATGATCGAGTGATTGTTCG
Source organism: Burkholderia sp. Ac-20349 (assembly GCF_017104865.1). NCBI lineage: Bacteria > Pseudomonadati > Pseudomonadota > Betaproteobacteria > Burkholderiales > Burkholderiaceae > Burkholderia > Burkholderia sp. Ac-20349. The sequence goes on along the minus strand of NZ_JAAGPM010000030.1, from coordinate 24,704 downwards.
TATCGTTGCCGTCGCTCGTGTACCAGACGCCGGCATCCGCGCTCACGACCGGCGTGAACTGATAGGCGGCACCGCCGCCGTAGACGCGGCTGTCGAACGAGCCCGCGATCTTGTAATTGACGTACGCGGCTCTCACCGTGAGCGCGTCGTACTGATAGCTCGCGCCGAGCGTGCGCCCGGTAAACGGCACCGTGCTCGGCACCGGCGTCGATGCGGCCGTGCCGCCCGCATTGCCGTTGTACATCGCGGCGCTGACGAGCAACGGCCCGTAGGTGTAGTTGAGGCTCGCCGAATACTGCCGGCCCGCCTGGAAATCGCCGGCCGTGCCGCCGAGCGCAAGCATCGCGCTGCCCTGGAAGCCCGCCACCACCGGGCTCGTGTACGAAATCGCGTTCGCGTTGAAGATCCCGGTCACGAGCACGCCGCCGACATAGATCGGCACGCCGCTGCCGAAGTACGACACGCTGCGCGCGTCGGTGGCGATCAACGACAGCACGAACGGCGAGAACTGGACGCCCGCCTTCACGGTGCCGTAGGTGCTCTCGATCCCCACCCACGCCTGCCGGCCGAACAGGTTGCCGTTCGAATCCGCATAGCCGCCGTTCGACACGTCGATGCCGCTTTCGAGCGTGAAGAGCGCCTTCACGCCGCCGCCGAGATCCTCGGTGCCTTTCAGGCCGAACAACGACGGCGTCATCCCGCCGGTGATCATCGAGACCTGATGCCCGGCATTCAGACCGGTCTTCGGATCGATCGCCTTGCTCGTATAGAGGATGCCGGCGTCGACGACGCCGTACAGCGTGACACTGCTTTGCGCATGCGCGGGCAAAGCGGCGGCGGCCAGCAGGATGCCGGCAGCGGACGCGAAACGTTTACCGGACGGGATGGTCGTCATCGGGGATGTCTCCTGTTCTAGTCTCTGTTTGTTGGATGTCGGTGCTTCGCTGACGCGCATGCCCGTCAGACCGGAGGCCGCGGCTTGCCCGGGCCCGGTCGGCGCAGGGTGGAGTCCGGCCAACCGTGCACATTGATCGACAGGATTGCCGTCGACGCGAATGCGTCAATCGAAAGCACAACGAAACAAATCACGTCGCGCACCAGTTTTGGCGCGTGAGTCACGACCCGGCGGTATCGCCACCGTTCTGTCGCGTTGTTTCTGGAAAGGAGTGTAGGTTTGGGGGGGACAGGTGGCAGCTACCCGTTCGGGTAGTTTGAGAGCATGGATTCCCCTGATCGGGGATGGTGCATGCCGGCGTGAGCAACGCCGGCCAAATCACGCACAGCGGCGAAAATATTACGAATGGCTTTCGCGCGAGCCTGCCTTGGTCATCCCGCGCACCGTAACCGAGGTCGCATGCCGGCAGGACGCACGCCAGGTCGCGTTCGGCGCAACGGCAATGCGTCGGCGGCGATTTCGCGCGCGCACCGGGATACCGGCGCCGCAGCGCGCCCTCTCCCGTCCGCGAGCCGGTTGCCGCTCAAGCCAGGGCGGCAACTTGCACGACCTCGTTGCTCATGCGCTTACGAGGCACTGCCGACGACACGGCGATAGACGTCCGTGTTCTGATAAACGCGCCCGTCGGAAAATCGGCCGAACACCGAGATCGTCATCCGGACGCCACTGCCATCCAGCCGGCGCTCGGCCCAATGCACCTTTTCATTGTTCTTGAATGCCGACGACCGCAACAGGCCGGGCGGCTCGAACTCGAAACCGAGTTCGTCGGCGGCGCCGGTGCTGGAGTAAGGAAACCGTCCACCGCCCAGCTTTCCGGCGAAGCGGATCTCCCGCGTACGCCCCGCGGCACTGCGCCACCGCGACGTGATGGCCAGCCAGCCGTCGTCATCCAGCGCGACGGTGTAGGTGCCGTCCAGTGGAGGCATCCCGAACTCGTATACCGAGCGTCCCGGTTCGAGCGCCCAGACCCCGAGGAACGGGAAGTCCTCCGGCGCGGGCGCGACGCGCCCGTCGGCCGGAAGCGATGCGTTCATTTGCGGACCTCGCAAAAGCCGTCCTTGCAGATCCCGGCATCATCCGATGCCGGGGCCGGCCCGGTCTCCTGCGTGGCGGCCGCCGCAATCGCCGCCTGTTCGCTCAACACGCGCACGAAATCCGCGACATCACGCGCGCCCGACACCGACGCCTGCCCGTTGATCACGAAGTAAGGCACGCCACGAATCCCCAGTTCAACCGCTTGCTGCTCATCGGCGCGCACCTCGTCGGCGAAGCGGTCGGTGCCCAGCACCGCATCCACGTCGCCGGCCACCAACCCCGCCTCGAGCGCCAGCGAACGCAGCACCTGCCGGTCACCGATATCCTGCCCCTCGGTGAAATACGCGCGCAGAAAGCGCTCCTTGACCTGACCGCCGATTCCGTCGTGCCTGGCGAGGTGGATCAGGCGATGCGCATCGAACGTATTGCCGGGCCTCGCGATGCGCCACTGGAAATCCAGCCCCATGCGGCGCGCCTCCTGCTCCTCATGATTCAGGATGGCCAGCGCGCGCTGGCGGTCGATGCCGTACAGACGATTCATCACGTCCGGCAGCGGCATGGCATACGACCGGGGCGCGGAAGGGTTCAGCTCGAAGCTGTGCCACTCGATTTGCGCCGCGATGCCGGTCTGCTCCAGCGCCGCTTCCAGCTTGCGTTTGCCGATATAGCAAAACGGGCAAATAACGTCCGACCAGATATCGATCTTCATGATTGCTGCTCCATCGTGCAGGAACCCCGAACCGGGTTCAGGATTCACTATTACCACCGCGCAGCAGCACCTTCCCGGCACTGCTTCGGATACCTGATGCCATGGCTACATCACCCAGGTCGTAAACCGCCGCGACGGGCAGATTGAAGCCGTTGCGCTGCGCGATCGCGAGGATCTCGGCCACCATCCGGGCCCGGTACGCGTCGCTCAGCTTCTCGACCTTGCGCAATCCCCAGAAGCCTCGCACCGTCGCCTGCTTGAACAGCACGTCCTGGAAGTCGATGTTCAACGGCTGATTGCTCAACGCACCGAATACCACCAGCGTCGCGTTGTCGTCCATCACGTGGAGCATTTGCCCGGACAGGCTGCCGGCCACCGAATCCAGCGCATGGAGCAGCGGCTCGCCGTTCAGCGCGACCTTGATACGCGCCTGCCAGCCGTCGACGGTGGTGTTTTCCACCACGTCCACCCCGAGCTTCCTGAGTTCTTCGACCTGCGCGTCCTGATTGACCAGGGCAATGACGCGAATATTCCGCGCGGCGGCCAGCAGCGCCACATTCTTGCCCACGGCGCCCGCCGCGGCATTCAGCATCATCCATTGGCCGCTTTGCACGCCCAGGTCGTCCAGCACCACCATGGCGCTCGTCGGCATGATCAGCAACTGCGCCGCGAGTTCGTCGCTGATGCCGTCGGGTACCGGCAGCACCTGGCCGGCCGGCGCCACGAACGCATCGGCCCAGGTGCCGAACGCACCCGACACCGACACGCGCTGGCCGACTTGCAGATGGGTCACGCCCTCGCCCACGGCCAGCACGCGCCCCACCGCCTCCGTGCCGGCACGCGCCGGCAATTCCGGCTTGATGCCATAGGTGCCGGAAATCTGCATCAGGTCGTGGTTGTGGATGGGCGCCAGGATCATCTGCAACAGCACCTCGCCGGCTTGCGGCGCCGGACGCGCGACGTTGCGAATCTCGAGCACCTGCTCGGGCTGGCCCATGGATTGATGAATGGCGGTACGCATGACGGACACTCCGTGTGTCTGGTTTGAATGAGGTCATGGTACGCAGCCGCCAGATTTTCTCTTGATCTCACGAGACAATGTTTTTATATTGCGAGACATGACCGCAATCATTCGTTCGACAGGCATGAAGGGCTACCGCGAGCTCATGACGACGCTCGGGGTCGATCCGTTGCCGCTGCTGCGCAAGCACAAGCTTCCGGCCGACCTTGGCGAAGCGGACGACGCGACGGTTTCGATTCTGTCGGTGATGCAACTGATGGAAGACAGCGCCGCCGCCGCGCACCGGCCCGACCTCGGACTGCAGCTGGCCGCCCGCCAGGACATCGACATCCTCGGCCCGCTCGCGATGGCCATCCAGCATTCCGCCAATGTCCGCGAGGCCATGACGACGGCGTCCCGCTATCTGTACGTGCACAGCCCGGCCGCGCAGCTTTCCGTGATCGAACCGAGCACGCTGGTCCAGGATGCGGCGGAGATCCGTCTCGAGTTGCTGGTTCCTCGCGCGCCCGTGTCCCGGCAAGCGCTCGATCAGTGCCTCGGCAGGATGCACCATCTGGTGCGGTCCTTCGCGGCGGACAACTATCGGCTGCTTGCGGTGGCGTTCCCGTACGGGAACAGTGCCGACCCCGGCGCCTATGCGCGTTTTTTCGGGCCTGCGCGCATCTATACGGAGCAGGAGCACGCCGGTTTGCACGTGTCGCCGCAAACCCTCGGCAGCCGGCTGGAGAACGTCAATGCGTCGCTGAAGCACATCGCGCTGGAGTATCTGCAGCGGCACTACGGCGACCCCGGATTGTCGATGGTCGAGCGCGTGCGACGGGCGCTGCATTGCACGCTCGGCGCGACCGGCGGAAGCAAATCGGCGATTGCCGAGCTGCTGTTCGTGCATCCACGCACCATGCAGCGCAAACTGGCCGACGAAGGCGCGACTTTCGAGGGGGTCCGGGATGAGGTCCGGCAGGAAATCGCATTGCGCTACCTGCAGCAGACGACCATCCCGCTGGCCCAACTGACGAGCTTGCTGGGGTTTTCCGATCAGTCGGTCCTCACCCATTCGTCGATACGATGGTTCGGCGTGCCCCCGTCGAAGCTCCGTGCAAGTTCGCGATCTCGAGCGCCTGCTGCCGCGAATCGATCGCGATGAGCGGCGTCGATGTCGGAGGGCCGATCCGGGAGCAGGCGCGCCTGTCCCGTTCGGCACTTGGGAAACATCAGCGAAGGCAGCCTTCAGTTCGCAAGAAAAAACCGGCCACGACGTTCATCCGCTCGCATCGCGTCGCGCCGCATTGACGAGCATGCGCGACAGCAAATTACCCATCTTCCGAAGCTCGTCGTCGTTCGCGAAGGCGCGCCACTCGCGCTGAATCTCGGATTGCACGTCGCGCCACGCAGTCGCGATCCGGCGCCCGTCCCGCGTGAGCGACACGTGGACGATACGGCGGTCATCGTCGTTCTGCGTTCGCGTCACGAGAGACAGCGCCTCCAGCCGGTCCACCAGGCGCGTCACCGCGCTACCGGCAATGCCACACGCATCGGACAGCTCGCCGGCCGTCAATGGTTCCCCGCCATCGAGTGCGTGCAAGAGCGACGCCTGCGACGTCGTAATGCCGAGCGCCCGCTCGACCTGCCGGTCGACGCATCTGGACAGCAACGATTCGGCAGCCGACAGCAGGTGCACGATGGACATACCCCGGCTGCTCATTTCCCGTTGTCTGGAATCCGAACCAGACCTCTCCTGCACCACTTCACGGCACCCTTCTTTCTCGATTTCAAGTTCTTCCGGTACGGGATTCATGGCAGCACGCGCGGACCCCGGCACAACACCGTTCGCCGAGCGGCTGGCGCATTCATCCTTGAATCAGGGTCCGGACGATTTCGGTAATGTCAGCCATGTCCGGATTGCGACGTCCTGGCCGCGTCAACTCCCGGCGCAGCAATCCGCTCAACGTCGCGTGAACCACGCTGGCGATCACCGCCGGTTCATGCTCGCTCGCCAACTGTCCGGCCGCTATCGCACGACGCACGCAGGCTTCGATGCGCTGTTCGGCATGGCACGCGGCCTGACGAACCCGCTCGCAGAACGCGGCCGTTTCACCCGCGCTCTCGCAACGCGTGTAGGACAGCGTGTACAGGCGACGGGACAGCTTCGACCGGGTTGCCGCCCGCCAGCACGCGCCGAGTGAATCGATCAGCGCATCGAGCGCATGCGCCGCATCCTGACGCGGCGGAATCAGAAAGGGATCCAGCGGGATCGCCGCATCGGCGAAGATGGCATCGAGCACGTCGAGCTTGCTTTCGAAGTGCCAGTACACGGCCCCGCGCGTGACGCCGGCGCGGCGGGCGATTTCCTCGAGCGACGCATGCGCGAAGCCATGATCGAAGAACACGCCCTGCGCCGACTCGACGATGATGGCCCGTGTCGCCTGTGCCTGTTCACGGGTTCGTTTCACCATAAGCTTTCCGAACGTCCATCCGCATCGGGATGGCTCGCCTGTCACATCGCAGCAGCCCGGCAAGGGCATGCGATTGCGAGCCCCGGGTGTCGGGGCACGCCTCCTGAATCACCGAACGGGCCGGGCCCGTTACGGTGTCCTGCTTTACGTCAGCGCACGGATCAACCCGGCGGATGCGCGGCTTGCCCGGTCGGCACGTCGGCTTTCACGGTCCGGTCCTGCCAGCCGCCGCCCAATGCGCGGTAGAGATCGACCGTGTTCGTCATCCGCGCCAGCCGAACCTTGACCAGATTCTGCTGCGCGTCGTACAGCGACCGCTGGTTGACGAGCACGTTCACGTAGCCGTCGACACCCTCGCGATAGCGTACGTCGGACAACCGGTATGCCGACTGGCTCGCATCGACCAGCAGGCGCTGGGCCGTTTCCTGCTGGCCCCAGGTCGCACGCCCGTCGAGCGCATCGGAGACTTCGCGAAACGCCGTCTGGACCGCCTTCTGGTACGTTGCGACTTCGATGTCGCGATTGACCTTCGAGACCGCCAGGTTCGCGCTGTTGCGCCCGTAGTCGAAGATCGGCACGCTGATCGTCGGCCCGAACGACCACGCCGCGCTGCCGGGATCGAACAGGTTGCGCAGCGACGCACTGGCCGTGCCGCCGCTGGCCGTCAGCGAAATGCTCGGGAAGAACGCGGCGCGGGCGGCGCCGATGTTCGCGTTGGCCGCCATCAGCTGATGCTCGGCCGCCATGATGTCCGGCCGCCGCGCGAGCAGATCCGACGGAAGCCCGGCCGGCAGATCCTCGTCGAGCCGAACCGCCGCCAACGATTCGCGCGACAGCAGCGCGTCGTCGAGCGGCGCGCCGACCAGCAGCGTCAGCGCGTTGATGTCGGTCCGCACCTGCCGGTCGTACTGCGCGAGATTCGCTTCCGCGGCACGGACGGTCGTCTCGGCCTGACGCAGATCGAGCAGCGACGACGTGCCGTTCCGGTACCCCGAATCGACGATCTTCAGCGACGCCCGCTGGCTGGCGAGCGTGTCGGCCGTCAGCGACCGGATGTCCTGGTCGGCCTGCAGCGTCAGCCACGCGGTGGCCACCTCGGCGATCAGGCTGATCTGGGTGGCCTGGCGCGTGGCCTCGGTCGCCAGATAGGTCTGCATCGCCTGCTCCGTCAGGCTGCGGATCTTGCCGAACAGGTCCAGCTCGTACGACGCGACGCCCCCGACGTTGTAGGAGCGCGTGACGCCGGCTTGGCCCGTCGTCGACAGGTCGGACGGCAGCCGCTGAATCGACCCGGACGCGCTGGCCGACAGCGTCGGCAGCAGGTCCGCCCGCTGGATCCGGTACTGCGCGCGCGCCGCTTCGATGTTCAGCACGGCCACGCGCAGGTCGCGGTTGTTTTCCAGCGCCATGCCGATCAGCGTCTGCAGGTGCGGGTCGGTGTAGAAGTCGAGCCAGCCGAGTTCCGCGGCCGACGGCTTGCCGGCGGTGTCCGGTGCAGTGGCCGCGTATTGCGCGGCGACCGACGGGTCGGGACGATGATAGGTTGGGATCATCGTGCAGCTCGCCATCAGCAGCGCCGCGGGCAACACCGCGAGTTTCAGGATCTTCATGCGGTCACCTCGTCAACCTTGTCGATGTCGTCGGCCTTGTCGGCCTTGCCTGTCTTGCCGCGCGAGAACAGGCCCGTCACCAGCACATAGAACAGCGGCACGTAGAACACGGCCAGGAACGTCGCAGTCATCATCCCGCCGACCACCCCGGTGCCAACGGAGTGCTGGCTGCCCGAGCCGGCGCCGTTCGAGATCGCGAGCGGCAGCACACCGAGCACGAACGCCATCGACGTCATGATGATCGGGCGCAGCCGCAGCCGTGCCGCCTGAACGGCCGCCTGCATCAACGACATGCCTTCTTTTTCGTACAGCTCCTTCGCGAACTCGACGATCAGGATCGCGTTCTTCGCCGACAGGCCGACCGTCGTCAGCAGGCCCACCTGGAAGAACACGTCGTTCGTCAGGCCGCGCGCCAGCGTGGCGACCACGGCGCCGATCACGCCGAGCGGCACGACCATCAGCACCGAGAACGGCACCGACCAGCTCTCGTACAGCGCGGCAAGACAGAGGAACACGATCAGGATCGACAGCGCATACAGCGCCGGCGCCTGCGAACCCGACAACTGTTCCTCATAGGACAGCCCCGTGACCGCCAGCCCGAATCCGTTCGGCAACTGCGCCGCGATCTTCTCGATCTCCTGCATCGCTTCGCCCGAGCTGTGGCCGGCTTTCGGCTGGCCCTGCAGTTCGACGGCCGGAATGCCGTTGTAACGCTCGAGCTTCGGCGAACCGTATTCCCAGTGCCCCGACGCCACCGCCGAGAACGGCACCATCTGGCCATTGCTGTTGCGCAGATACCATTTGTACAGATCCTCCGGACCCACGCGCGCATCAGGCACGCCCTGGACGTACACCTTCTTCACCCGGCCGCGATCGACGAAGTCGTTCACGTACTGGGAACCCCAGGCGGCCGTCATCGTATCGTTGATGTCGGCGATGCTGACCTGCAGCGCACGCGCCTTCTCGTCGTCGATATCGATGTGGAACTGCGGCTCGTCGTTCATGCCGTTCGGGCGGACGTTGGCCAGCAGCGGGTTGTCATGCGCGAGCTTCAGGAACTGGTCGCGTGCCGCCATCAGCGCCTCGTGACCTTGACCGTTCCGGTCCTGGAGGTACACGTCGAAGCCCTGCGAGTTGCCCATTTCCATGATCGCGGGCGGCACGATCGGAATCACGATGCCGTCCTTGATCTTTGCAAAAGCCCCGCCAGCGCGCTGCGCCAGGCCGAACACGCTCGTATCGCTGCCCTTGCGCTTTTCCCACGGCTTGAGCGAGACGAATGCCAGCGCCGAGTTCTGCCCACGCCCCGCGAAGTTGAAGCCGTTCACGGTGTAGACCGACTCGACGACATCCGCCTCGTCCTTCAGCAGGTAGTCGCGTACCTTGGTCAACGCGTCTTCGGTCCGTTCCGCCGATGCATTGCCCGGCATCTGGATCTGGACGAACAGCGTCCCCTGGTCTTCGTCCGGCAGGAAAGCCGTCGGAATGCGCGTGAACAGGAAGCCCATGCCGACCACGATCAGCAGGTAGATGACGATGTAGCGCCCCTTCTTGCGCAGGATCGCTGCGACCGCACCTTCGTAGCGGTCGGTACCGCGGTCGAACGTCCGGTTGAACCACCCGAAGAAGCCCTTCTTCACGTGATGATCGGCATCGCCCGGCTTGAGCATCGTCGCGCACAACGCCGGCGTGAACACCAGTGCAACCAGCACCGACAGCGCCATCGCCGACACGATCGTGATCGAGAACTGGCGATAGATCACGCCCGTCGACCCGCCGAAGAACGCCATCGGCAGGAACACGGCCGACAGCACCATCGCGATGCCGACCAGCGCGCCCTGGATCTGCCCCATCGACTTGCTGGTCGCTTCCCGCGCGCTCAGCCCTTCCTCGGTCATCACGCGCTCGACGTTCTCCACCACGACGATCGCATCGTCGACCAGCAGGCCGATCGCCAGCACCATGCCGAACATGGTGAGCGTGTTGATCGTGAAGCCGAACGCGGAGAGCACGCCGAACGTCCCCAGCAGCACGACCGGAACCGCCAGCGTCGGAATCAGCGTCGCGCGGATGTTCTGCAGGAACAGGTACATCACCAGGAACACGAGGATGATGCCTTCGATCAGCGTCTTGACCACTTCGTGAATCGACGCGTGAACGACCGGCGACGTGTCGTACGGAATGACGATCTTCACGCCCGGCGGCAACAGCGCTTCCTGTTCCTTGAGCAGCTTCTTGACGGATTCCACCGTCTGGAGCAGGTTCGCGCCGGTCGCCAGACGCAGTGCGATACCGGCGGACGGCTTGCCGTCGTACATACTCGAGATCGAGTAGTTCTCCGGCCCGAGGCTCACGGTCGCGACGTCGCCGAGCTTGACCTGCGAACCGTCGGCATTCACCTTGAGCAGGATCTGCTTGAACTCGTCGGCGGTACGCAGGCGCACCTTCCCGATCACGGTCGCGCTCAGTTCCACGCCGCGCCGCGTCGGCAGGCCGCCGAGCTGGCCCGACGAGACCTGGACGTTCTGCGACCGGATCGCGTTCGTGACATCGAGCGGCGTGAGCGAATAGCTGTCGAGCTTCGCCGGGTCGAGCCAGATCCGCATCCCGTACTGCGAACCCATCAGCAGGTAGTCGCCCACCCCTTTCGTCCGCAGGATCGGATCCTGGAGGTTCGACGCCAGATAGTTGCCGAGGTCGCCGCTCGACATCTTCCCGTCTTCGGAAACGAGCGCCGCGACCATCATGAAGTTGATCTGGTACTTGACGACGCGAATCCCCTGCTGCTGCACTTCCTGGGGCAGAAGCGGCGTCGCGAGCGACAGCTTGTTCTGCACCTGGACCTGCGCGATATCGGGGTTGGTGCCCTGGTCGAACGTCGCGACGATCGTCATGCTGCCGTCGGCGTTACTTTCCGACGACATGTAACGCAGGCCGTCGAGGCCGTTGAGCTGCTGCTCGATCGGCTGGACGACCGTGTCCTGAACCGTCTGCGCCGACGCACCCGGGTAGCTGACCGTGATCGACACCGCGGGCGCCGCGATGTTCGGATACTGGTTGATCGGTAGCGAACGAATCGCCAGATAACCGGCCAGCATGATGACGATGGCGATCACCCACGCAAAGATGGGGCGCCTGATGAAGAACTGTGACATGCGCGCTCCGACTAGCTGCCGTTTGCCGTAGACGGCGCGGCAATGCGCGCGTCACCCAGGTCGACATGGACGTTCGTCGCCGGTACCGCGACCACCTTCATGCCCGGCTGCAGTTTCTGCACGCCCTCGGTCACCACGCGTTCGCCCGCATTCAACCCGGAGCGGACGAGCCACGTATTGCCGACCGTCCGGTCCACCGCGAGCTGCTTCAGCTGCACCTTGCCGTCGGCATCGACGACCCAGGCCACCGGCGTGCCCGTCGTATCGCGCGTGATGCCCTGCTGCGGCACCAGGATCGCGTCGCGCTTGACGCCCTCGTCGAGCTTCGTGCGCACGAACATGCCCGGCAGGATCTGGTGATCCGGATTCGGGAACTGGGCACGCAACGTCACCGAGCCCGTGCCTTCGTCGACACTGACTTCGGAGAATTTCAGCGTGCCGCCGTGCGCATACGACGTGCCGTCCTCGAGCAACAGTCCGACACTGGCTGCCCCTGCGCTGACGGTCTGCAACTGACCGTCGGCGAGTTCCTTGCGCAGGCGCAGCATGTCGGACGACGACTGCGTCACGTCAACGTAAATGGGATCGAGCTGCGTGATGACGGCCATCGACTGCGCCTGGCCGTTCGTGACCAGTGCGCCTTCCGTCACGAGCGAGCGGCCGATACGCCCGGCGATCGGCGCGTAGACCTTCGTGTAGTCCAGGTTGACCTTCGCGGTATCGAGATCCGCCTGCGCCTGGCGATACGAGGACACCGAGTCGTCGTACTGCTGGCGGCTCACCGCGTTGTCGGCAAGCAGTTTTTCATTACGCTCGGCGAGATGCTGCGCCGACACCAGTGCGGCACGCGCCTTTTCGTACGCGGCCTTGTACGGCGCATCGTCGATCTGGTAAAGCTGCTGCCCCTGCTTGACGTCGTCGCCTTCGACGAAGAGCCGCCGCTTGATCACGCCGTTGACTTGCGGGCGCACCTCGGCGACACGCCACGAATTCGCCCGACCCGGCAACAACGACTTGAGCGTGATCTCCTGCGGCTGCAGCGTGACCACGCCGACCTCGGGGACGGCCGCCACCGCGGCTTCCTTCTTCTGGCATCCGGCGACGGCCATCGACCCGACCACGACACACGTCGCAAGCAAGGCGCTTCTCTTGGGAATGATCATCCGGTACATACAACATCCCTCACTGTTCGTTTCATGTTTCTCACTCTCAACGTTGCGAATCCGGCAGCCACTGGGGAAGCCCCTCGGTGCGCCGGGCTGAACGACAAGTCCGGTTCGTCGATCCATATGGACGCCTGCGTGGCGCATCCGCCATCGCGACATGCATACGATCCGCCGCACGCAACGTCGAATCGGCAAATCGCACCGCCTTCAACGATTTCTGCGCGCAGCATGACTCCCACCCATTCAGTAGGTGTACTGATCTATAAGAAAGGACGTTAACGGTCCAGAATATCGCGCCCGTTAACGCACGACCCGACGCAACGAATCACCCGTACGAATGACGCGTGCGATGCGACGGGACCTCCACCCGATGGAGTAGGCATGCCACCCGGGTTGCCGGGCGCCTGTCGTGCGGGGCGGAAGCAGAGCGCGCTGCGCGCTATCCGTCCCCGATGGCCGGAATCCTCATGGTCGAAATTTATTCATCACTTGTTGATTTAATGCGATGGTAGGGCATCCGTCGCGACGCTGTCAACCGTTCGATCGTCGCGCCATGCGGCAGGACGGCACGCTCGAGGCAGCGCCAAGCCAGGCGCAAGCGGCGCTCACATGGCAGAACGGACAGCGGATAGAAGTGCCACTCAGATCGGGGCAACGAGGTGACAGGTGCGCCGGTGGGCGACGGAATTCAGCGATTGAACCGCGCGGACGAAGGGTCGGCGTCGAACCTGGCGAGCGTGTCGAAAGTGCTACCGCCGCCCCGATCGACGCGCTGAGCCGTCGTGGCGGACATGACGGCGGGAAGCGAGCGCGGGCACGCTTCACGCATGAGCATTTTTGCGCTATCATTTTATTCAACACGTGTTGAATAATGTTGGCGAACGATGCCAACGACCGTTCCCAAGCACATGCCGAGCACGTCGATTGCCGGGCGCGATATGTCCGGGACGGAAACGACACGTGAACCCGGAAACCGAAATGGACAAACTTCAATCGATGCGGTCGTTCGTACAGGTCGTGAACGACGGAAGCTTCATCCGCGCAGCCACCCGCCTCGGCATTTCTCAAATGATGATCAGCCGTCGCGTCAACTGGCTCGAGGAACAACTGGAAAGGCGCCTGCTCGTCCGCAGAACGCGGAGTGTGTCGCTCACGGATTTCGGGAAGACGTACTACACGCGCGTCAGCGACATTCTGGCGAAGCTCGACGAAGTCGAGCACGCGGTGTCGGTGCCCACGCAAACGCCGTCCGGAACCCTGCGCGTAGCGGTCTCCGTCGGCCTTTCGCTGCGGCACCTGTCGTCGTGCCTGCGAGACTATTGCGATTCGTACCCGGAAGTGGTTCCCGTTCCCGTGCTGGTCGATCGCCCGGTCGATCTGGTCGCAGACGGATACGATGCCGGCATCTTCGACCTGTCGTCGTTGTCATGCACGAGCCTCGTCGCACGCGCGGTCTTCAGCTCGCCGCTCATCGCGTGCGCATCCCCCGACTATCTTCGGCGGCGCGGCGAACCGACGCGCCCGGAGGAATTGGCCGAGCACGCGTACCTCGCGATCTCGGGCCCCCAGCGCGGCAAATCCGAGCTGCAACTGGACAGTGCCGACGGCACCGTGACGATCACGTGCCATCCGGCCGTCGTGGCCAACAATATCGATTTTCTGATGCAGATGGTCCTGTCGGGCGCAGGCATCGCGTTGATCCATCCCGCACTGGTTCAGCGGGAACTCGAGAAAGGCACGCTGAAGCGAGTTCTCCCGGATTACTGGGCGCCCTCGCCCACGTTCGGCATCGTCTACCCCAGCCGTCGCCACTTGCCGGCCAAGGTGCGAACCTTCATCGACCATCTGTTGGCGACGTTCGACGAATCCGAGACTGCCTGGCACAGCGCCGCATCGGCTCAATGCCAGGCAAGCGCGAATGCCGCGTGACAGCGGCTGCCCGCTCGGCCGCATGATGCGCCGGCCCCGCGACCTTCATCACCACGCACCTCGCCGGAATTTCGTCGCACCTGGCACTTCGGCGCGACGGCCACGCTATCGCAGCAGCCCCATTGCGATATCCAGGACGCCTTGCTTGAATTTTTCAGGGTGGTCGGGCAGCGTTGAAAACTTCGCGAACACGTGGCCATACGAAATCGTATTGCTGATCGCATTCACGATCATCGCGTGCATCAGCTCGGGATCGTGAGACTTCATCTTTCCGGCTTCGATGGCATCCGCGAGAAGCGGAATGAACGCATCACGATAGGGGCCGAGCAACCGTTCCACGAGGACGTTCAAGCGCTCGCCGTGCTCCGTCGTGGCGGTCGAGAAGAACATGCCGATATCCGGGTTGGCGAACACGTTGTCGATGAACAGTGTCAATGCCTGCCTGATCCGTTCGACCGGCGACATCCGGCTGTTGCGGAGCTGTTTCGTCATCTCGATCAACGGTGCCAGTTGCGCGGCCAGCTGGTCGACGACCGCCGTCCACAGCCCCTCTTTCGACCCGAAATGATGCGCCATCAAGGCGGGATCGACACCGGCCAGACCGGCGATTTCCCGCACGCTGGTTGCCGCGTAGCCCTGCTTGGCGAACCGCTGCCGCGCACATCGCAGCAGCGAATCGAAACCCACGTGCGCAGTGCCGGACGGGCGTCCCCTGGTACGTTTGGCAGTGGGCTGGCGCTTGGCCGAAGTATCGGAACTGGGCATGCAGGAATAGCGTCGAAGGCGGGAAGACGTCGAAGTATACCAAGCACATGTTGCGCGCCCAATGCGATTACCGCCGCGGAAACCGCACTCGACCCGGGACGCTGGCATGCTGCTTACGCTGTCTCGTCGCGACTGCGGTTTTGCAACACGATCATCCGATAACACTCGTCACAACAACAAGCGTCGAGTCCCTGCCGAAGTCGTTAAAGGGATCTCGACGACGCATTTGATATCGATCTGCGCGGATTCACGTTGCCATAGATCGCCTGCACGGCGCCCACACGACAAAAAAACGCGAAATCACGAAACCGTTCGCCATCAAATCATGGGCATCGATAGACTTTCCAGAACGCCCGCCCATCAAATATCCGGATCGGGAATTCGCGCCGACTGGATCACGACCAGCGTGTCCCCCGCCTCGATCCTGCACGGCGGGTCCTCGTAGAACGAATAAATCTTCCCGCACCGATCGAGCCCGACGACGATCGCGCCCGGCACGACGTTCGTCAGGCAGCCGATCTCGCTTGGCATCGCCTCGCGCTCCAGCAGCGTCGCGCGGCCGCGCGTCGACAGCATGTCGTTCACGAACGGCACGATGTAGCGGCTATGCACGGCATCTGCGAGCAGCAGCGCGCCGATCTTCGTCGACGACACGATCACGTCCGCCCCCGCCTGCCGCAGTTGCCGCTGGTACAGGTTCTCCTGGATCCGCACGACGATCTTCGTATCGGGCGCGATGCTGCGCACCGACAGCGTCAGCAGGATCGCGGTCGGATCGTCGGTCACGGAAATGATCACGGCCTTCGCTTCACGCACCTGTGCCTGCTGCAGCAGATCCTCGTGCGCGGGATCGCCGAGCAATCCCGCCACGCCGAGCGACGTCGCAGCCTCGATCGCCTGCTGCTGCGAATCGATCACGATGAGCGTCGCCGGATCGACGCCGCTCTCGAGCAGTTCGCGCACCGCGATCGACCCCGACAGGCCATAACCGCATACGACGATGTGATCGGACAATTGCTTCTGCAGGCGTTTCATGCGGAATTCCTCGATGACGCGCTGGATAACGAACTGATACGCCGTGCCCAGGAAAATGAACCAGATGACGATACGGATCGGCACGATGAAGAACGCATCGATCAGGCGCGCCCGTGCGGTGACGGGCACGATGTCGCCGTAGCCGACCGTCGCGACGGTCACCATCGTGAAGTACACGAGATCGGCGACGGTCATCGGCGTGCTCTTGGTCGAATCGCGCAACCCGTCGCGATCGAGATACAGCACGAGGAACGCGAGCGTGCACAGCAGCACGACCGCGCCGATACGGAACATCAGCGTGCGCCGCGGCGACGTCGCGGGACGCGTGAACAGCGTGCGCGCACGCGGTGCCTGCCACGGATTGCGGGCGCGACGCAGGCGTGAGCGCAACGAACGGCGCTGGGCGGAAGGCGTTGCCAACGGGGAATCTCCTGAAGGATGCGGGCTCGATTCTACGATGGGTCGGCCGCGACCGGCCGACGTCATCGCGTCGCTTCGTCTGCTACAGCATGCTGCGCGGTCGCACCATCGTCCCGTCGACGAAGCGCCGCGCGCGAAACGCCGACAGGTCGAGCGACGGCGCGCCCGTGTCGACCCATTCGGCAAGCAGCCGCCCGACGATCGGCCCCATCGCAAAACCGTGGCCGCAGAACCCCGTCGCAATCGCGAGCCCGGACGGCGTGCCCGGCGCATCGATCACCGGAATGCCGTCGGGCAGCACGTCGATCAGGCCGGCCCAGGCTTCGACGATCTGCGCGTCCTTCAATGCGGGGAAGATGGTCTTGAGTTTCGTGAGCGCGCGCGGCGCATGCGCACGATTCGGCTGCGGCTGCGGATCGCGCGGCTCGATCGGCCCGGCCGCCCCGTTGATGCGGGCAAGCGCATCGCGCCACGCGGCCCCGTTCACGTGCAGCCGGAACTTGTCGCGCTGCGACCAGAACTCCGGCCAGAACAGGCTCAGTCCGCGCAGGTGGCCGAGCGTCAGGTCGACGTCGACCTGCATGTCGTCGGCGAGATTGATCGCGCCGTTCTTGCGCTGCCGGATGCCGAGGCCGTGCCCCCACACCGTCGACGCCGACACCGGCGGCACCACATTGGTGCGCATGCAGGTGCCGCGGACGGCCTGCTGCGGCAGCCGGATGCCGACGCCGTCGAGCAGCCGGAAGCTGGTCGCGCCGGCCGCACAGATCACGCGCCGCGTGCGGATCGTGCCGCGCTCGGTCACGACACCGACCACCGCGCCGCCGGCCGTCTCGATCGAGGTCACGCCGCAGCCTTCGAAGAAGCATGCGCCCGCCTCGGCGGCACGCGCGGCGAACGCGGCGGCCACGCGGCGCGGCTCGGCCTGGCCGTCGGTCGCGGTGTACAGCCCGCCGAGCGTGCGTGCCTGCGACGAAAGGCCGCTGACGCGCTCGTCGATCTGCGCGCGCGTCAGCGTACGCGTGTCGAGCCCGTGCTCGCGCGCGACGGCGAGCCACGCGTTGAACGACGCCCAGTCCGTTTCGTTGTCCGCAATATAAAGACAGCCGCCCTGCCGCCATTCGAGATCGAAACCGAGGGTTTCCTCTAGCCGCTCCCAGATCCGCATGCCGGCCATCATCAGCGGCACCTCGGCCGCTTCGCGGCCCTGCTGCCGCACGAAGCCCCACGCACGGGTCGATTGCTGTCCGGCGATGCGCGACTTGTCGAGCACGACGGCCTTCAGGCCGCGCAGGCCCAGGTAATACGCGGCGGCGCAGCCCATGATGCCGGCACCCGCGATCACGACGTCGGCTTCTGCCGGGAATGGCGTGCCGGCGAGGGTCAGGGCATCGTGCAGCGGATAAGTTGTCGTCATTGTTTCCTGTCAGGCGTTAATGCATCCGGATACGAACCGCGACGGTAACGTCGTGACACACCTTTCACACAAACGCACCTTTCACGGCGCTGAATGACGACCATTTTGCGGTAAAGTTATCTTTTCCGCGCGTGGCCGGTCGGCTCGCCCCTGGACGTCTTGAAGACTGTCCGTCGAGACTGCCGAAAGGCGTCGTTCTGAACGTCACGATCCGTTCCCGTAGCATGACCACTGAAGCAATCACCACGGATTCCCTCGCGGTTGCCGAGCGCGTGCGCGAGCTGATGACCCGCAACGGCATCGGCAAGCGCCAGCAGACCACCGAGCTGTGCCGCATCCTCGACCTGAGTTTCTCGCAAGGCCATCGCAAACTGCGCGGCAGCAGCCCCTGGACGCTCGCGCAGATCAAGAAAGTCGCCGAAGCATACGGCGAACCCGCCGCCCAGCTGTTCGGCGCGCAAACGCTCGACCCCGGCATGGTCGGCGCCTATTCGCAGGAAGCCGTCCTTTATGCGGGCGTCGCCGAGATTCCGTGCACCGCATGGATCGGCGCGCCGCTCGAAGCCGGCGCTCGCCCCGAGTTCGTCGCGTATGAACAAAACGGCCGCTGGCGCGTGCTGCGCCACACGGGCGTGCTGTACCAGAACGCGTACGACGTGCACAAGATCGAGATCTATCCACGCCGCGCGGAGAACGACAAGCTCGTCGTCGCGGTGATCGACCCCGATCGCGTCAGCGCGACCGAGCTGTGCCGCTATCTCGAACGGCAAGGCTTCGCGACGGCCGCATTCGACGGCCTCGCGCCGTTCGTCGACGCGCTGCAGGGCCAGGCGTTCGACGCGGTCCTGACCGAATGGCTGTTCGACGACAGCACGGCCGCCACCGCGATCAAGGCGGTGCGCACGTCCGACAACCCGGGCGCGCCGATCTTCGTGCTGACCGGCGACCTGCTCACCGGCCGCGCGAGCGAGGCCGACATCAGCGAAGTGATCCGCGCGTTCGACGTCGTCTGCTACGAAAAGCCCGCGCGCATGGCGATCCTCAGCGCCGATCTCGCGAAACGGCTCGCGCGCGGGTAACGTCCCCGGGCCGTCCTTCTCCGGACGGCCAGCGTCTGCGCGGCACGGCGGTCGTGAACCGGGTCATAGCTCAGTACAATAGCCGCACCCGTTCACGCCCACGCCGGCTTCCGCCGCCCGACGCCATGGCCCGCCTCATCCCCGACGACTGGAAAAGCCTCGCCGCGACCGGCGCGGCCGAACGCGAGCGCGAAACGCTCGCCGCGCTCGAACACGCGCTGCCCGACAGCTACACCGTGTATCACGGCGTGCACTGGACCCGCGCCGACCAGGCATTCTCGGTGTTCGGCGAGGCCGCGTTCGTCGTCGTGAGCCCGGCCGGCCGCGTGCTGCTGATCGAGCAGAAAGCCGGCTTCCTGCGCGAAACGCCGAAGGGGCTCGTGAAGGTCTATCTGCAGAAGGAACGCAATGTCCCGATCCAGCTCGCGCGCACGCAGGAAACGCTGCACCGGCGACTGACGGCCGCGCTCGGCGCGGGCGTCTACGGCGTCGAGGCGCTGCTGTACTGCCCCGACTACGCGATCCGCGACGCGTCGATCGCCGGCGTCGCGGCCGACCGCATCGTCGATGCGTCGCGCAAGGCGCAGCTCGCGCAGGTGATCCTGCAGATCCTGCCCGAAGACGACGAGCACTTTCCGAACGCGCCGAAACTCCACCATTTCCTGGCCGACGAGCTCGCGCTCACGCCCGACACGAGCGCGCTCGTCGGGCAGGCCGGCACGCTCGTCACGCGGCTGTCGGGCGGGCTCGCCGCGTGGGCGCGCCAGCTCGAATTCGCTCCGTTCCGGCTGCGCGTCACCGGTACGGCCGGCTCGGGCAAGACGCAGCTCGCGGTGCAGGCGATGCGCGATGCGGTCGCGGCCGGCAAGCGCGTGCTCTACGTGTGCTTCAACCGGCCGCTCGCCGACTACATCGCGCGCATCGCGCCGCCCGGCGCGAAGATCGCGAACTACCACCAGCTATGCGACTGGGTCGCGCGCGACGGCGGCTATACGCCCGACTTCCAGGTGCCCGGCGAGTTCGAGCGGCTCGAAGCGCGCTTCGCGGAAACGCCGATTCCCGAGCACTGGCGCTTCGACGTGCTGGTCGTCGACGAAGGGCAGGATTTCCACGCGCCGTGGGCAGCCGCCCTGGAGCGCTTGCTGGCGCCCGATGGCGCATGGTGGTGGCTGGAAGATCCGCTGCAGAACCTGTACATGCGCGAACCCGTCGCGCTGCCGGGCTGGGTCACGCTGAAGGCGCTCACGAACTACCGGAGCCCGCGCGACCTGCTCGAATTCGTGCGCGACATCGTCGGCCGGGTCGAGCCACTGGCGGTCGAGCTGCGCTCGGGCAGCCCGTTCGACGGTTCGGATCCGTCGGTGTCGGCGTACGGGGAAGCAGGCGCGTCGGGAGACGCACTGGCCGACGCCTGCATCGACGCGACCAAGCGGGCGATCACGCATGCGCTGTCGCTCGGCTTCCGCAAGCAGGACATTGCGCTGCTGTCGTATCGCGGCCGCGAGGGCTCGGTGCTCGCGCCGCTCGACCAGCTCGGCCCGCACCGGCTCAAGAGCTTCACCGGCAAGTACGACCTGTTCGGCAACCCGGAGTATCGCGAAGGCGACGTGCTGCTCGATTCGATCTACCGCTTCAAGGGCCAGTCGGCGCCGTGCGTGATCCTCACCGAGGTCGACTTCGATACGCTCGACGCGCGTGCCGCGCGCAAGCTGTTCGTCGGCGCGACGCGTGCGACGATGAAGCTGCTGATCGTCGCGTCGTCGCGCGCGGCCGCCCAACTGGCAGCCGTCTGACGTAACGGGCGGGCGACCGGCAGGCGAGCGCCCGCCCCGTCGTCGCCCCGGCCGATCAAGCGACCCGGAACGCGCCCACCGCGCGGCGCAGCCCGTCGGCCTGCTCTTCCAGCGACGCGGCCGCCGCTGCGGCCTGCTCGACGAGCGCCGCGTTCTGCTGCGACACCTGGTCCATCTGCGACACCGCGCGGTTCACCTGCTCGATCCCGTCGCGCTGCTCGTTCGATGCGGCCGCGATCTCCGTCATGATGCCCGTCACGCGCCCGATCGCCTGCTGGATGTCCTGCATCGTCGTGCCGGCCACGCCGACGAGCCGCGAACCGTTCGCGACGCGCTCGACCGATTCGCCGATCAGCGTGCGGATTTCCTTCGCCGCCGACGCCGAGCGTTGCGCCAGTGTGCGCACCTCGCCCGCGACCACCGCGAAGCCGCGGCCCTGCTCGCCCGCACGCGCGGCTTCGACCGCCGCATTCAGCGCGAGGATGTTGGTCTGGAACGCGATGCCCTCGATCGTGCCGATGATGTCGGCGACCTTCTGCGAGCTCTGGTCGATCTCGTTCATCGTGCCGATCACCTCGCCGACCACCGTCGCGCCGCGCGTCGCGATCTCGCTCGCGCTGTCCGCGCACGCCTGCGCCTCGAGCGCATGGTCGGCGTTCTGCTTCACGGTCGCCGTCAGCTGCTCCATGCTCGCGGCAGTCTCCTGCAGTGCGGACGCCTGTTCCTCGGTGCGCTGCGACAGGTCGGTATTGCCGGCCGCGATCTGGTGCGTCGCCGTCGAAATCGCCTCGGAACCCTGGCTGACCTGGCGCACCGTGTCCGCGAGGCTGCGCTGCATGCCGGTCACGCCCTTGACCAGCTCGGCCATCTCGTCGCGCGACGACCAGCGCACCTCCGACGTCAGGTCGCCGTCCGACAGGCGGCGGAAGTGCGACAGCAGCCGGTTCACCGGCTGCGTGATCGCGAAATGCAGGCCGACCGCGCAGCCGAGGCATGCGGCGAGGCCGAATGCGATACCCGCGATCGCGCCCACGCGCATCCAGCCGTAATAGGTCTGCGCGGTGTCGTACACCGCCTTGCCACGCGCGGCCTGGTACGCATCGAGCGCATCGGTCGCCTGCGTGAGCGCGACCGACAGCGGCGGCGCGACCTGCATCAGCAGCCGGTCGGCCTCGTCGCGGCGGCCGTCGCGGACGGCGTCGATCATCGGCTTCAACGCCTGCCCGATCAGCGCCTGACGCGCGGCGTCGAGGCGGCTCGCGAGCGGGCCTTCGTCGCCGTCGTGCGGCATCGCCGCGTAGCCGCGCCATGCAGTGTCGGCCTTCGCAAGATAGTTCTCGGCCTTCTTGACGAGATCGGGCACTTCCGGCGCTTCCGGATGCAGCAGCGCGCGATCGAGCGTCGTACGCACGACCGTCAGGTTCAGGCTGGCCGCCGACAACGCGGTCTTCGCAGCCAGCTGCTGCGTATAGGCCTCGTCGAGCGCGCGGTTCGAGCTCTGCATGCCGGCGAGGCCGATCAGCCCCGATACGACGAGCAGCGCGGCGACGAGGCCAAGCGTGGAGAAGATCCGCGTACGGATCGAGAAACGGGAAAACAGGACGTTCAGGTTCATGACGGGACGTGAGCGGTGAATAGTGCCGCGGCAATCGGTCCGCAGCACTCTGGATTACGGTTTGCCTGCAGAAAACTTGAGTCCGGCCCTGCTTTCCGCCTGATCCCGATCAATTTTTCGGGCCGGCAATCTCCTGTTACGGCTGCAACATATCGAGGCTGGGCAGAAATTGACCAGTCAATCATCTGTGGCTATAGTTCGACACAATTCCCTGCCATGGCAGATATTTCAATGACAACCGACACCCTCCTCACTCCGCCGGCCACCGAAACGGCCCGCCGCGACGCGCCGACCGGGCTGATCATCGCCGCGCTGCTGCTCGTCATGCTGCTGTCCGCACTCGACCAGACGATCGTGTCGACCGCGTTGCCGACGATCGTCGGCGAGCTCGGCGGGCTCGACCAGTTGTCGTGGGTCGTCACCGCGTACCTGCTGTCGTCCACCGTCGTGCTGCCGCTGTACGGCAAGCTCGGCGACCTGTACGGCCGCAAGATCGTGCTGCAGGCCGCGATCGTGCTGTTCCTCGCGGGCTCCGCCCTGTGCGGCGTCGCGCAGGACATGACGCAGCTGATCGTGCTGCGCGCGCTGCAGGGGCTGGGTGGCGGCGGCCTGATGGTCGTCACGATGGCTGCGATCGGCGATCTGGTGCCGCCCGACCGCCGCGCGCGCTACCAGGGGATGTTCGGCGGCGTGTACGGCCTCGCGACGATCATCGGCCCGCTGCTCGGCGGCTTCCTGGTCGAGCACCTGTCATGGCGCTGGATCTTCACGATCAACCTGCCGCTCGGCTTTCTCGCGCTCGCGGTGATCGGCGTCGCGTTCCGGCCGCACACCGCGCACGTGAAGCACCGGATCGACTACATGGGCGCCGCGTTCCTCGCCACCGCCCTCACCTGCGTGATCCTGTTCACGAGCGAAGGCGGCTCGCTGCTGCCGTGGACGTCGCCGCAACTGTGGATGACGCTCGTGCTCGGCGTCGTCGCGATCGGCGGCTTCATCTATGAAGAACGGCTCGCGGCCGAGCCGATCATGCCGCTCGAACTGTTCCGTCATCGCACCTTCGTGCTGGTCAGCCTGATCGGCTTCGTCGTCGGCATCGCGCTGTTCGGCTCGGTCACGTTCATCCCGCTCTACCTGCAGGTCGTGAAGGGCTCGACGCCGTCGCAAGCCGGGATGCAGCTGCTGCCGATGATGGGCGGGATGCTCGTGACGTCGATCGTCAGCGGCCGGCTGATCTCGCGGCTCGGCTCGTACCGGATGTTCCCGATCCTGGGCACGCTGACCGGCGGCATCGCGATGGCGCTGCTGTCGACGCTGACGCTCGATACGCCGCTGCACACGATGTATGCGTACATGGCGCTACTCGGGATCGGGCTCGGCATGGTGATGCCCGTGCTCACGCTCGCCGTGCAGAACACGGTCGAATTCCGGCACATGGGCGTCGCGACGTCGGGCGCGACGCTGTTCCGCTCGATCGGCGGTTCGCTCGGGGTCGCGGCGTTCGGTGCGCTGTTCTCGCACGGGCTGCAATCGCGGGTGATGGCTGCGCTGCCAGCCGGCACCGAGCTGCCGCCCGCGCTCGGCCCGGCCGCCGTGCACCAGCTACCGGATGCCGTGCGTGATGTGTACCTGCATGCGTTCGCCGGTTCGCTGCATGTCGTGTATCTCGCGGCGGCGACCGTCATCGCGATCGCGTTCGTGCTCGCGTGGTTCGTCGAGGATGCGCCGCTGCGCAAGCACCACTGAGTCGCCCGTGGATCGCGATGCGAGCAGCGGGCCGCACCGCGATCCCCATCCGCCCGCCGTCAAGGCAGCAGCACGACCCCGCCCGTCGTCGCGCGCGACTCCAGCAGCCGGTGCGCGTCGGCTGCCTGTTCAAGCGGTAGCCGCGCGCCGATCTCCATATGCATCCCGCCCGCCAGCCGGTCGAGCGTCGCGCGTGCAGCCTCCCGATATCCGTCCACGTCGCGCGCGATGAAGCCGAGCACGCTCGGCCGCGACAGCGCGATCGACCGCGCCGGCCCCAGTTCGTCGAGATCGAACGTCTGCCGCGCGCCGATCGCGGCCACCTGCCCGATGCTCGCGACCATCCCGAACGGACGGACCGCGCCGAGCGTGCGCGTCAGCACGTCGCCGCCGATCCCGTCGATCGCAAAATCGACCCCCGCGCCGCCGCCGAACGCGCGTGCCGCCGCGACAAAATCCTCCTCGCGATAATCGACGACCGCCTCGGCGCCGTGCGTACGCACGAGCGCGGCTTTCGCGGCCGACCCGACCGTGCCGATCACCCGCGCGCCGAGCGCACGCGCCCATTGCGTCGCCAGCAGCCCGACGCCGCCGGCCGCCACCCCCCCCCCGCGTCCCTCCGCCAGCTCGCGCGCCCCGCGCGCGCCCGTCACCCGCGCCGCCCTGGGCCCCGCAGCCCCGCGCCGCCGCCAGCACGCGAACCCGCCAAAGCCGCGGCTCCCGCCGCCCCCCCGGCTCCCGCCCTCTCCCCCCTCCCGCTCCCCCCCCCCCCCCCCCCCCCCCCCCCCCCCCCCCCCCCCC
>NZ_JAAGPM010000305.1:0-2307 GCF_017104865.1 Burkholderia sp. Ac-20349 | reverse complement strand
CCGCGGGCTCAGTGCGAGCCCGGCTGGCCGGCGCGCGCGGCCGGGCTGTTGCCCGGCCAGAACAGCGCGAGCGGATTCGACAGCACCGTGCGGATGATCGCGGCGACGAGCGCACGCACCTTGGTTCGGCGCAGGCTGCGCGAGCGGACGGCCATCGTGAACGCGAGCGCGAAGCTCACGAGCACGTTGAGGATCGCCATGCTGAGCACGCCGGCGCCGGCCCACCACAGCTCGGGCGTGCCGAGCGCGTCCTTGCCCAGCACGCCGAGCGCGATCCCGATCGAACCGGCCGACAGCGTCACGTGCCGCACCTCGAACGGGAACATGAACACGGTGACGATCGCCGGAATCAGGCCGAGCATCAGGCCGAGGCCGACGTTCGCGACCACGCCGGCCACGTTCGACCGGCAGAAGTGCGCGAGCTTCGCCGCGCCGGCCGCGCCGAGCGTGATGCGCAGCCGGCGGTTGTACGTGAGCGCGTCGCCGACCCGGTGCAGCACGAACCAGTTGTCGGCCCAGCCCGCGAGCAGGCTCGACGCCCACAGCAGCACGCCCGTCAGCGCCGCGTAGAGCGGCGTCGGGCCGAGCAGCGAGAACGAGCGCAGCGTCGCATGGGCTTTTTCCGGCGAGATCAGGTTCGCGTGCAGCAGGTTGCCCGCGAACAACTGCACCAGCAGGCACACGGGCAGCACGACGAGCACGTTGCCGGAAATCGCCGCGGCCTGCGTGCGGATCAGCGCGATCACCGACGCCACGAACGCCTTCACGCCTTCCTCGTGGCCGGTGTCGTCGAGCTCGCGCGCGAGCGTCGGCGCGGTCATCGCAGGTTGCTTGGTCGCGAGCGTGAAGTGCAGGAAGTGCATCAGCATGAAGCTGGCCGCGTAGTTGACGCCCGCGAGCAACCCTTCGAGCATCGACTGCAGGTGCGCACCCGTGATCGCGAACTTCACGCACACGGTCACGACGGTGACGAGACCGCCGCCCGCGGCCATCCGCAACATCTTCAGGTACTCGGCGCGGCCGCGCGAGATGTAGTGCTCGCCGGTGTCCGCATTGGTCTCGACGAGCTTGCGCGCGAACAGCGAGAAGTTGCTGCGCACGAGGTGCGACACGCTCTGGCTGTTGTGGTTTGCGTCGATGAGCTCGGCCGTCAGGTGCGCCATCCCGTGCAGGTCGTCGCGCGCCATCCACGCGTTGAGCAGCATCTCGGCGCGCAGGATGCGCATGCGCATCCGCTCGACCTGGAACACGATGTCGACCGACACGCCGTTGCGGTACAGGTGCGAGAACACCTCGTCGACGGCGATCCGGCATTCGTCGAGCAGCACGCGCAGGTAGTTCACCTCGTGCAGCAGCTTGCTCGGGTCGCCGCCGTCCTCGACGGCCGCGTGCGCGGTCTCGACCGCGAGCATCGCGCGCGTGAGGCGGTAGAACGGCTGCGTTTCGAGCGGCTTGCGCGCATCGTCGTCGGAGAGCCGGCTGCGCACCGTCTGCGACAGGCCGGTCGAGCTGATCTGGCAAGTGAGGTTGTGCAGCGCGGCCAGCAGGTCGCGCGAGAACGAACCCGGCTCGTGGCGCTCCTCGTCGGTGATGTCGAACGAGATCAGCTCGGCGAGGCGGGCGAGCAGATCGTCGGGCAGCGCGTCGATCCATTGCGCGTCTTCCGGCGTCGGGAACATCAGCGTGAACAGCGCCGACAGCTCGCGGCGGTTCGGCGCGGGCGGGATCAGCGACGAGTCGATCCGCTCGAACAGCGCGCCGAAGAAGCCCGAGTGCACGGGCATGCCGGCGTCGCACAGGAGCGAGATGCCGTCGCACTCGCGCAGGATGCCGCGCAGGATGCGCGCGGCGTGCGTTTTCCACGCGGGATTGCGATCGAGCACGTGGAACAGGTAGCGCAGCCGCGCATGGGCCGGATACGCGCGCGCATCGGCGGCGCGATCGGCCGGCGCGTCCTGCATCGTGCCGGTGCGGCGCAGCCAGTGCGCGAGCTCGATCAGCCATTCGCTGCGCTCGGCGTACGACGCATCGGCGTCGGCGTGCGCGAGCAGCGCATCGAGCTGGTGACCGGCATTGCGCGACGCGCGCCACTTCTTGATCAGGGTCGTCAGGGAACGAAACATAAACGGAATAGCGAAAGCCCTCGGCGGGCGGGTTCGGGATGCCGGCCGGGGAAACGGCGCGGCGCCGGGGAGAACGGGTGAGACGGGGCCGGTTGCCGGGCGATGCGCGGCGACCCGCGATGCGGCTGCCCCGCTGCGGTGCACGCCGAACGCGTGCGGGCGCCGGGAGGCACGGCGGTCGGGC